>CAZPMV010000269.1:0-4577 GCA_964587335.1 uncultured Anaerolineales bacterium | reverse complement strand
TCGATCCCGCTCCAATGCGTCCCGGCGACCAGCGGACGCTGACCACCGTCTGGCGAGCCGAGACCACTCTACCCACCGTGACCGTCCGCTACCGCTGGCTGGACGAAACCGGCAGTGTTCTGGAAGAGGATGGCTTCATGCCTGGTGTGCAGGGATGGCCGGGCTATCCCACGAGCCGCTGGCAAGTGGGGGACACCATCCGCTCACAGGCTACGCTCTTCATGCCGCCGCAGACGCTGGCTGACCAGGTCATGCTGGAGCTGACCGCCTTCGCCGAGGGCAAGCAGGCAGGCGAACCGCTACGGCTGTTGGACGTGCCCGTGCAAGTTCCGGAGCGAGTATGGGAAGTCCCCGCTGTGCAGATACCCGTGGACGCCCGGTTCGACTTCCTGGTGC
This sequence comes from uncultured Anaerolineales bacterium, assembly GCA_964587335.1. Lineage (GTDB taxonomy): Bacteria > Chloroflexota > Anaerolineae > UBA3071 > UBA3071 > UBA3071. The sequence continues at coordinate 4,181 of CAZPMV010000269.1, read as the reverse complement.
GGCTGGTCGGGATACACATAGAAGAAGGCGCGGGGACCGCTGGGACGACACTGCCCATCACGGTCACCTGGCAGGCAGCAGGCAATCTGCAAAGCTGGGATCTGACAGGGTTCGTGCACTTGCTGGCGAGTGATGGCCACGTGGTGGCTCAGGAGGATCACGTGCCACAGCAGGGGCAGCGGCCGACGCGGGGTTGGCTGGAGGGCGAAGTGGTCATCGACCGCTACGATTTGTCCTTGCCCACAGACACACCGCCGGGTCTCTACACACTCGAAGTTGGCCTATATCTCGACGATGGCACGCGGCTTGTAGTGGCTGAGCCTCAACTGTGGCAGGGCCGCGACAGCGTGCCGGCGGGCGAGGTTCGCGTGGAGTAAGTTGACGAAAACAGTCCCTTCTGGTACACTGCCGCGAAACATGATGCGTAAGACGTGATGGGGCCTCCGCACGAGCCGCTGCTCTCATGTTTCATGTCTCATGTTTCGCGTTTCACGCATCACGGAGGATCATCCACTTGCATAGCAAAACATCCCTGCGATTAGTTGCTCTAGCCCTGCTCGGCTTGCTGTTCCTGACCGGTTGCGCGTCGCTGCTGCGGCCACTGCTCTCTGACGTCGAAGTATGGCCGTCGGTCATCTCCCCCAACGCCGACGGGCACGACGACGTGGCCCGCATCTCCTACAGCATCGGCCGCAACGCCAACGTGTCCATCTACTTCGTGGACGAGGCCGGAGAACGCCACTACTTCCGGCACGAACGCCGCCGCTCGCCGAAGCGGGGCGGCTACCAGGTCTTCTGGGGCGGGACAGTTCAAGAGCCATTGCTGCTGCAGAACGAGTACGGGCGACAGCTTGTCCAGAGCCACGTACTCGCTGACGGAACGTACACCTGGGTCGTCGAGGCTGTGGACGACCGCGGCGGCGACGCCAAGATCGAAGGCACGATCACCATCGAGGACGCCGACACCGCACTTCCCGAACTGCGCAACTTCACCGTCATGCCCCAGGAGTTCCGCCCCAACCAAGACGGCCTGCGCGACGACTGGGTTTCCATCTCCTACTACCTGGCCAAGGACGCCGAGCACGTCCGGGTATACCTGGTAGATCCCGCGCAGCCTAACCTCAAGTTCCCCATCGAAGAACGGGAGCGAGTCATCAAGCCGGGCGAGCGAGGCTATCACGAATACCGCTACGAGGGCGGAGTAGACCTGGGCGCTGAGCCGCCGCCCGACGGCGCCTACTTCATCTACGGCCAGGCGGAAGACATCGTGGGCAACCGCGTGGTGGTCTCCTCCACGCTGACCATTGCGGAGGGAGGCAAGCCGAGAGCAGACGTGTCCGAGGGCGAGATCGACTGGGTAGGCGAGATGGAGCGCACGGTGAGCGTGCCGCTGGGCGGAATGCTCTGCTTCACCGCCACCGTGGTCAACGAAGGAGCCGTCCCCATCCGCACCTCGGGGCCGTGGCCGGGACAACTGTACAGATTCAGCCAGAACTACAACACGCTGGCAGCAGAGTACGACGACGCCTGGTTCCATCAGGCTGGTGTATGGCGCTTGGGCATCAACTTCCAGAGCGCCGGGCTGGATGCCCCCTTCCGCTGGGCCGTTGGCCGCAAGGAAGACCTGGAGCCGCGGGTGATCAACGGCACGGAGCAGTGGTACCTGCTGCCTGGTGAGCGTGGCCTGGTCTATGGGTGCATCGAATTCGACCAAGCGCCGCCGCTGGAGGCCGACCTGTGGTGGGGCGCGCTGATCCACCAGGACGTGGCCGTGGTCAACAACTACATTGACCGCATCACGGTGCGAGTGGGTGTACCATAGGGCCGGGTATCAGATATTGGTGATTGGTGATCAGGGATCAGGGAGCGAGGAAGCGGTGAAGCTGGCCATCGTCATCGTGAGCTACAACGTGCGGGAGCTGTTGGCCGCGTGCTTGCGCTCCGTGTTCGCCAGCCTGGACCGCTCGCCGGAACTGCAGACCGATGTCTGGGTGGTGGACAACGCTTCCGGCGATGGCAGCGCGGCGATGGTAGGCGATCACTTCCCCCAGGTCAAACTTCTCGCCAGCGACGAGAACCTGGGCTTCGCCGGCGGCAACAACGCGGCACTGCGAGCCTGCGGCTTTATCACACAAGACGCGCCACGCGTCACGGAGCACCTTTCGCGTTTCACGTTTCACGTTTCACGTTTCACATCTCATGTTCCACCCGACTTCGTCCTCCTCTTGAACCCCGACACCGAAGTGCTCGACGACGCCATCGGTCGCATGGCGCGCTTCTTGGCCCAGCATCCTCGCGTGGGCGGCGTGGGCGCGCAGCTCCAGTATCCCGATGGCCGCTTCCAGCACGGAGCGTTCAGCTTTCCGGACTTGCTGCAGCTCTGGTTCGACTTCTTCCCGCCCCGCCCGCGGCGGCTGCTCGATTCCCGCCTCAATGGCCGCTATCCGCGCCGCTGCTACAAGCGAGGCGAGCCTTTCCCCATCGGATTTGCCCTGGGCGCAGCGCTGATGATACCCCGGGAAGCCATCGAAGCGGTGGGGTTGCTGGACGAAGGGTACTTCATGTATGCTGAAGAGATAGACTGGTGCTGGCGCATGCAGTGGGCCGGCTGGCAGTTCTACTGCGTGCCCGCAGCGCGGGTGGTGCACCACGGTGGGGCCAGCGCCCGCCAATTCCGCGAGCAGTCCTATCTGAACCTATGGCGCAGCCGCCAGCGGCTCTATGGCAAATTCTACAGCCCGCTCAGACGCTGGCTGGCGCACTGCATCGTGCGGCTGGGCATGTCGGCCGAGAGCCGCCGCGCCCGCCGCGCCGCTGCTCGCGGCGAGATCAGTGAGACTGAGCTTGAGAAGCGTCTGGCGACCTTCCGCGAAATTGCCACCCTCCATGCTAAGCGGTAGATTGGTAGATTGGTCAGGGATCGACAGGTTCGCTGGTCTTTGCTCCAATCTGCCAATTTCCCAATGTACCAGTGTACCAACCCACCAGCAGAGGTGAAACCATGCTCGCTGCCGTCATTTTGACCAAAAACGAGGCCGCGCACATCACCGACTGCATCGCCAGTCTGCGCTGGTGCGATCGCGTCGTCCTCTCCGACAGCTACAGCGATGATGGCACGGTGGAGATCGCACAGAACGCTGGTGCAGAGGTGATACAGCGCCCGTTCGACAACTTCGCCTCCCAGCGGAACGCGGCGCTGGGCCAGGTGGAGGCCGATTGGATCTTCTTCGTGGATGCCGACGAGAGAGCCACGCCGGAGCTGGCAGCAGAAGTACATCAGGTCATCGCTCAGGAGAACAAGGCCGGCTGGTGGGTGCCGAGGCACAACTACATTGTGGGAAAACTGGTGCGCTATGGCGGCTACTACCCCGACCACCAGTTGCGGCTGCTGCGGCGGGGCCGGGCGCGCTACGACCCCGCCCGCCCCGTGCACGAGGTGGTCATCCTGGACGGCGAAGCGGGCCACCTGCAGAACCCCCTCATCCACTACAACTACGACAGTTGGGCGCAGGTCCACGCCAAGCAGCGCCGCTACGCGCGGCTGGAAGCGCAGCGCCTCCTCGAACAGGGTATCCGACCGCAGCCGCATAACTTCATCCTGCAGCCGTTGCGGGAATTCCACCGCCGTGTGGTCACGCTGCGGGGCTACAAGGACGGCCTACACGGCCTGCGGCTGCACGCGCTGCTGGCCTACTACTACGGCTTCGTGCCTTACGTGCGGCTGCGAGAGCTGTGGCGAGACAGAGGTTGACGATCTGAGCAGGCTGTGCTATACTCGTTTTCAGGGAAACCATGCAGCTCGACGTTGACATCCTCAACCCCACGCCGGAGCAAATGACCGCGGCTCTCCTCAAAGCGGCTCGAGCTGAGCGGTGGGATCATTGGGAGCATGAGGTCGAAGCCCACGATGGCGATTGGGTCAGGATGCATTGCATGCGCCGGCCACTGCAGCCGGAGCAATTCCGTCGCCTGCCGGAAGTGGCAGCACGCTATCAGTTCGTGAAACTGTGCGTCTATCGCTACCGGGGCAGCATTGTCTGGGCATGCTATTGCCGTAACCTGCCTTTCGAGTCCTGGCTACTGCCGCATGTGTTGGTTGTCTATGATCCTGTGCAGATGAAGATCGTGCATTGCATGGGTCCTCCCAAAGCCCGGCATTACTGTGAGCGCTGGGGAAGACA
>CAZPMV010000268.1:1995-4582 GCA_964587335.1 uncultured Anaerolineales bacterium | reverse complement strand
ACGGAGCGAACTGCACGCTAGGAATGTAGCCCATGGCCAGGGTGATGGGAATGGGTTCCGTTGTCGGTGGTACGGACTCGATGGGCATTGGCGTCGGCGGTGCGCAGGCGGTTGCCAGCAAGATCGCGACGAGCGCAGCGGTGAGTGTTCTATTGAACATGACGTTGATCTCCTCAGGGGGTATTGGGTATTGGATACTGGATATTGGATATTGGGTATTGGTGACCGGTCAACAAACGCGAAACATCCCCGTTGGTCGGGAGGACCTTCGGGGACGTTACACACTTGGCAAGCGGACGAATGGCTGCCGTCCTGTTGCCTTCGACCTTCTACCATCCGGACTATACCGTCGGCCCCGGACTGAAGCCTGGTTTCACAGGACTGTCCATTCATTCGTCCTGCCAGCCGTGGCTCGCACCGGATCTGCCGCCATTGCGGCTCGCGGGCTCGATGGTCCGCAGACCACCCTACCGCCGGTCGGGAATTGGCTTCTGTTCGTTTGCAGCCTCACCCCGCCCCGAAGGTCATGCTTTCTGACTTGTTGCGGATTATAGCACGTTTCGGAAGTATGTCAAGATTCGGTACCGGCTGTCTGATCCACTAGCGTGAAGAAACGCTTGCCATCCTCGACGTATGAAGAGACCCAGAAGCCTCGGCGACGCGTCGCCCGCAGTCGTTCCTGTGCCTCTTGCAGCCTCTCCACAAGCTGGTCCTCAGGATAGTCCGGATACAGTTCGAGTTGCCCCAGTAGGATCTCCTGCCGCAACAGCTCCACCCATGCCTGGTCAACGTCAGTGGCCGAGGGCAGCGCTGTGGCCTGATCGCCGTACAGTTGGAACAGGGCCTCGTAGGCCTTGACCATTTCGGTGCGGATGAGCGGCGCAGCCTCCTCCCACTCTGGCACGAGGGAGAGGCCAAAACTGCCGCGGGCGATGCGGTACTTGAGCGTCAGCCACGCTGCTCGCTCCCAAGCCGCCGCCGCTTGAAGCGCCAATTGAGGCTCTGTGACAGTTGCTGCATCGAAGTAAGCTATACGGGCCGCATCCTCGCGCCGCAGGAACTCGGCTAGATCGGCCACTTCAGGTCCCACGTCGCCGTCCTCCAGAGCAAGCCACTGCTCGATCAGAGCCACCGTCCGCTGTTGCCGGGCTGAGCGCATGTCCTCGACCTCTTGAGAAAGAAGCAGATCCCCAAGGAACTCGGGGAGCAGTGGTGCAGAGGCTGCCTGAGCCGGTTGGTCACGACGCATGTCCGCCGCCTGTTGGGCTGATGCCGCCTTCTCCGCGTCCTCCAGTTCCCCATACGCGGCCGCCAGCCGCTGCCACAGGTCGCGCCGCTGCGCTGGCCGCAGATAGTTGCTCTGCTCTGCCACGACCTCCGCTTGCGCCAGGCTCAGCCGTGCGGAGTCTTCGCGCCCAAGGGTGTGCCAGACGGAGGCCGCCTGTAGTGCCGCGTCCCCTCGCGCCGCGTCTGAGAGCAGAGGGCTGAGAACGATCAGCGAGTGCACCTGCTGGAGGCAGACGGCGGCCTTCTCCCCCTGTTCGGTGCTGATGTAGTGCTGGGCCAGCAGCAACAGGTGACCAGTCCGCTCGGCGTCGCTCAGCGAAGAGCTGAACACCAGCGTGGCATAGGCGCTATCCAGGTCGCCGACGGAGAGCGCCGCTCGCACTGTGTCCACCTCCTCCTCGCCAGCCAACGTGCGCAATGCCAGCGGAGGGTAGATCGCTTCCACCTCCACCGCAGCCCAGGGCTCCTGAGGCAGCGCCGTCGGCAGTTCAGTGCTTCCTCTCAGGTAGAGGTACACACTCACCAGGACTACGCCTACCACCGCCAGCAACACCGCGGCGACCAGCAGAAAGGTGAGCAGGCCAGAACGTCTGCGTCTCATCGGTATTCTCCATACATACTTGCGGGCACAGGGTCAGGTCATCGCGAAACGCGCAACACAGGAGGAAGCTCACTCTGCGTGCTTCGTGTTTCGTGTTGCGTCAGGTCTCGCTGGCTGCGACCTGCTCCACCACTGGTTCAACCTGTGTGGTGAGTCCGGGCACTGACGGTGCACTGCCGCAGTAGGGACAGAGCCGCCATTCCATCTCCAGCAGCCGCTCGCACTCTGCGCATGGCTTCTTCAACTGGGTGTGACAGTGAGGGCAGAGCATCCAGTCAGGCTGCGTGGGCTGCCCGCATGTGGGACACACCACCCGCTCCTCGATTTCCCGCAGCAGAGCCTCTTCTTCCAACGCGCGGTCGTAGGCCTCGGCCAGCGTCTCCCGCGGGCGCAGAAGCAGGTACAGCAGAAGACCGATAGGACCGAAGAGGAGCACCATCAGCGCCGCCAGTATCGCGGCGAAGATGTCCCGAGAACGGGAGCGGATGTCGCGGTGGGTCCAGATAACCATGCTCAGCCAGAAGGCCAGTAGAAACGCGCCGCACAGGGCGACGATCACTTGCAGAATAATCCCGATGTTGTTCAGTATCTCTGGGGGCATGCGGTGATACTCCTTTCTGTTACGATTATAGCTTCCATCGCGTTTTTGGGCAAAGTCGGCGCTTTGCCTGCTGGCCTGGCCTGTGCTATAATGCCAAA
>CAZPMV010000268.1:0-1895 GCA_964587335.1 uncultured Anaerolineales bacterium | reverse complement strand
TGGGGGAGACGGAAGAGCTGCAAATTGCCCGACAGGCGGTGCACTCCACCGAGGCTGAACTCCAGCGCTGGCAGGTCACGTTACGCCAGCGGGAACTGGAAGTTAAGGGGCTGAACAGCAAGATCAAGGCGAGCGAGGATCGGCTTTACGCCGGTCGGGTGCGCAATCCCAAGGAGCTAAAGAACCTGCAAGAGGAGCTGCACAGTCTGCGGCGGCGACGGGGGACCATGGAGGATGCCTTGCTGGAGGCTATGCTGCAAGTGGAGCAATTTGAGGAAACATGCGCCACCCAACAGGACACGCTGGCTCGTGTGAGCGTAGCGTGGCAAGCTGCTCAGGAAGCTCTGCTGGCCGAACAGACGAAACTGCAAGCGCGACGCAGGCAGTTGCTGACTCAGAGGCAAGAGTGGGCGACGACAGCGGGCGCGAATCTCCAGTTGTACGATGATCTGCGCCGGCGCAAGGCAGGGCGCCCAGTGGCCTTGCTAGGGAACGGCGTCTGTCAGGCGTGTGGTATGGCATTGCCCACAGGAGAAGTGCAGCGAGTGAAATACGGTCAGGAGCTTTGCCTCTGCTCCAGTTGTGGTCGGGTGCTTTGGGCAGGGTAGAGATTGGCGATCAGGGATTGATTAGGGGAAGCGAACGAGCTTGAGCACAATCATCCGGTGGCGGATGATTAGCATCAACACATTGGGGGCAGACAACCCATTCTCAGGAGGACCTATCATGACCGAGGAAGCGAAGGGCGAGAGCGTTGGCGAACGGACCATCGTCGAGGAACTAAGTGAACTGGGCCGCCAACTGAGTGCTACACTCAGGGGTGCCTGGGATAGCGAAGAACGCCGGGAACTGCAGCGGGAGATCAGCGAGGGGCTGGAAGCGCTGGGCAATCAGGTTGAGGAGGCGGTGCAGAGCGCCCGTGGGAGCGAAGCCCTCCAAGAACTGAAAACGGACATCAAACAGGCAGCGAAGACTGCCCGCCAGAGCGAGCCCGTTCAGGACATCAGGGCCGGCCTGCTGAAAGGCTTGCAGGAGATCAACCGTGGGCTGAGCAGGCTGGTCGCCTCATGGCAGGCAGAACCAGCCGACGAGGCAGAGCCTGGAGAGGGAGAAGCAAGCGGGCCAGATGCCTGAGACCAGGTGACAAGGAGGCCAGGAGACAAGCGGACAAGGAGAAGGTACCCATCGCTTCTTGTCTCCCCTTCCTCGTTGCCTCGCTGTCACTCGCCATCTTCCTCTCCTTGCCTCAGACCCTGCCTCAATCTACATCCCGAGCGCTTCTCTGTTGCCATCCCTCCAGGAGGCGTTTGGTGCCCGAAAAGGCCAAACCATCGAAGGGGATCTCGTCGGTGGCGAACCAGCGCGCCTCGCTTACGTCGTCGCCGGGCTGCAACGTGCCGCCCATAGGTCGGCCGTTGAAGAAAATGATGACGCCTCGCCTCAGGTCTTCACTGCCCAAGGAGGCAATGTCCAGGATACCTTCTACCCGCGCTTGCAGTCCGGTTTCCTCCTCGACTTCGCGCTGGGCGGCGGCACGCGGCTCTTCGTCGTAGTCCATGAAGCCCCCGGGGAAGGCCCACAGACCCAGGCGGGGCATGACGGCTCGCCGCACCAGCAGCACGCGGCCCTGATCATCTTCTAGCAGGACGCCCACGGCAACCTTGGGCTCAATGAAGTAGACGAAGCCGCAATGAGAACAGGCTCGCCGCAGGCGGCCGAAGATCTCCCGATCTTCCAGTGGTTGGGCACAATTGGGGCAGAAGTTGTATTCGACGTGCATACAGGCTCTCCTCACAGACTTGACGGATGTCCGCGCTTGCCAGAGTGCGGTTCGCCTAGAGGGAGCGTTGCTCTGTGCTACAGTGCCCCTGCTGAAGCGAACGGAGGTGTCTACA
>CAZPMV010000267.1:0-4615 GCA_964587335.1 uncultured Anaerolineales bacterium | reverse complement strand
CCGATGCAGCCGAAAGGGATTTGAGGTCCGCTCCATCGGCTCAATCGGCTGACTCCGCTCTCTCCGCTTGTCCGTTGACTGGAGGAGAAGGATGTGCTGACAAGACTGAAAGCCGCCCGGCGATGGGCATTGCGGGCTGTGGACTATCACGTGGGGGCGAAGATCCGCTGGCGCTGGCTGCGGCGGGCTGTGAGGCCACTCTTGGCCCCAGGCGCACACCGCGTGCTGGACGCGGGCAGCGGCGATGGCCAGCACACCTTCCGTCTGGCGCGGCGCTATCCCCAGACGACCTTCCACGGCGTGGAGCTGGATGCTGAGCACGTGGCTGCCTGCCAGGACCGCCTGCAGAGCGAACCGTTGCCCAACCTCACTTTCGCTCGGGGAGATCTCACGGAACCCCTGGGCATGGAACCGTACGATCTCGTCTACAGCGTGGATGTATTGGAGCACATCGCCGACGACCAGGCGGCACTAGACAACCTGGCGCGGGTGCTGCGACCCGGCGGGTCTTTGCTCATTCACACGCCGCTGACGCCGCAACGCCACTGGCTGCGCCGCTTCGATCTCGACCGCGCGGCGCGCGCGGATCACGTGCGGGAGGGGTACGGCGAGGAGGATCTGAAGGCCAAGGTGCGCGCAGCCGGCCTGGAACCGGTGTCGGTGCGCTACACGCACGGGCGCTGGGGCACGCTGGCCTGGGAACTGTGGCAACTGGCTCGCTGGCGACTGCTGGCCAAGTTGCTCCTCTGGCCGCTGGTCATGTTTCTCATCGGCCTGGAGACAGTTTTTCCACCTGCCTGGGGCAATTGCATCTTGTTGGAATCGCGCAGGCCGGAGGAGGAGCCAACTACAGAAATCGCAGATCGCATGGATTACAGAGATGGATAATCTGTGACATTCGTGTAGTCAGTGGTTTCTTGCAGAGAGGTGTCATGACATCGATGGTGACGGGCGCGGCGGGCTTCGTCGGCAGCCACCTGGTGCGGGCGTTGCTGGTCAAGGGAGAGCAGGTGCGGGCCCTGGTGCGGCCCACCAGCGACCGCCGCAATCTGGCAGGACTGGATATGGACGTCGTGCTCGGCGACGTGCGTGATCCGCAAGCGGTCGCCGCAGTCATGGCGGGCTGTGACGTCGTCTATCATGTGGCGGCGCGCTACAGCTCGCTGCCCGAGGACATCGCTGACATGTATGCCATCAACGTGGGGGGGACGAAGTGTGTGCTGCGTGCGGCGCTGGCGGCAGGCGTGCAGCGGGCGGTGCTCACCTCGACCATAGGCGCCATCGGGCGACCAGCAGGCGGCGGTCCGCCCACGGAGGAAACACCTTTCAACCTCTGGCCCACCGCCAGCCACTATGTGAAGTCGAAGTTCTTGAGCGAGGTGGCAGCGCTACGGCTGGCAGAAAAGGGGCTGCCGTTGGTTATCGTCCACTCCTGCGCGCCTATTGGTACGGGCGATTCCAAGCCGACAGTCACAGGCCAGCGCATTGTGGACTTCCTGAACGGGCGACGCCCTTCGTACCTGACTGGTGGTATCAACTTCGTCGCCGTGTCCGATGTGGCGCAGGGACACGTGCTGGCGGCGCGCCGCGGCCGCCTGGGTGAGCGCTACATTCTCGGCAACACCCGAGGGAACTTGAGCTTGGACGACTTCCTCCGGTTGCTGGCGCAGGTCAGCGGACAGGTCGTGCCCCCGCCTGAGCCATTGCCGTGGCGTGCCCGTTGGCGGAGGCGAGGCAAGCAGCCGCCTGGCTTCAAACCCGCTGCCCTGACCGCCAACCCACAAAAGGCCATCCGCGAGCTGGGGTTGCCGCAGACGCCTCTAACCGACGCCTTCGCCGAGGCGGTAGCCTGGTTCAAAGCGAACGGACATGTGTTGAAGTACACGAGCAGACAAGCAGACGAGTGAACAGGGGGGCAGCCGCCTTGTCTACCTGTTTCCTTGTGTACTTGTCTGCTCTGTCTCACGAGGAGCCCCACTATGGCCCGGTTACGCTACTTCTTTCCCAAAGTCCTCATGCACCTCTCCGACTGGCCGGTCATTGGACGTTGGTCAAAGCGGCTGGCGGGTGCGCTGGTTGGGCCGTACAAGGACCGCAAGCTGCTGGCCACGCTCACATCCAGGCCGTACGTCTCTCCCCGCGCGGAGATCAAGTGCGCCAACCTGGAGATCGGCCCGCAGACCTTCATTGACGATGGCGTGGTCATCTACGGCCATGCTGACGGCGGGCGGGTGGTGCTGGGGCCGCGGGTGCACATCTACCGCGGTACGATCATCGAGGTAGGGCAGGGCGGCAGCGTGATCATCGGCGAGTTCACTCACATTCAGGGTAACTGTAACCTCAAGGGCTTCGTCAGCGACCTGTGCATCGGCTCGCAGGTGCAGATCGGTCCTCAATGCACCTTCAGCCCCTACGAGCACAACTTCGATGACTTGTCTCAACCCATCTGGGCGCAGGGACTGCGCAGCAAAGGCCCCATCGTCATCGAGGACGATGCCTGGCTGGGGGTAGGCGTGCGAGTGCTGGAAGGGGTGACCATCGGGCGGGGGGCGATCGTCGGCGCCGGTGCTGTGGTGACTCAGGACATCCCCCCGTACGCTATCGCCGTGGGCGTGCCAGCGCGGGTGATCGGACATCGCGGTGGCAAGAAACCTGTGCTGATGGCTTGATCGGCAACCAATCCTAGAAGGGAGCATCATAGTGAGCAAAACCAAGATCATCGTCAATCCCTACGCCGGGCGCTGGAAGGCGCTCAAGTCTATCCCGTCCATCGAAGCTGCCTTGCAGCGGGAGGGCATCGCCTACGATCTGGTGCAGACGGAAGGGCCTGAGCACGGCATCGAGTTGGCGCGCCGGGCAGCGTTGGAAGGATACGCGCCGGTGGTGGCCGCGGGCGGTGACGGCACGGTCAGCGAGGTGATGAACGGCCTGGTGCAGGCCGCCGGCGAAGAAGTGGCGGGGCCGATGGGCATCATCCCCCTGGGCTCGGCCAACGACCTGCCGGTGCAATTGGGGCTGCCCCTCGATGTCGAAGGGGCCTGCCGGCGGTTGCGCGAGGGGCAGGAGCGGGTAATTGACGTGGGACGCGTCAACGACCGCTATTTCGACAACGACGTGGGGGTGGGCTTCGAGCCGCAGGTAACTATCGAGGCGCGCAAGATCCAGTGGCTGCGGGGGACGCTGATCTACATCGTGGCCGTCTTCCGCGCCCTGCGCAGCTACCAACAGCCGCTTTTGACCGTCGAGTGGGACGGGGGCCGCGCCTCGGAGCCGATGCTCTTGGTCTCCGTGGGCAACGGCAACGTCACTGGCGGTGCTTTTCGACTCACCCCGGAGGCCGAGTTGGACGACGGCCTGCTCGATTTCGTCTTCAGCACGGCGATGAGTCGGCTGCAAATCCTGCGCTTTCTGCCGCTGGTCTTCAGCGGCCAGCACATCCACCGGCCCGAGGTGACCCACGGCCGTACTACCCGTCTGACCATCACCTCAGACGATCCGCTGCCGGTGGGGGCAGATGGCGAGATCATCAGCACTGAGGCGCATCATCTTGAGTTCGAGATCATTCCGCGCAAGCTGCGGGTCATCTATTGACTGGTAGATTGGTGCACTTCAGACCGCCCCCCCAATTCACCAGTTACCCCATGACCAGCCCGCGAGGTGGACGTTGACCCAACTACGTTGGATGGCCTGGCGGGAGATCTTGGCTCGGGTCTTGGAAGGCTTCGAGGTGGAGGGCGACATCGCGCCCGACTGGTTGACCAATCCGGCCACCGGGCGGCGGCTGAAGGTGGACAGGCTTTACCCTGAGATCGGGGTGGCCGTGCGCTTCGTGGGCGGCCAGCCCAAAGCGCGCCGCCGCCGTCCCAGCGACTGGGAGCTTCTGGAGGAAGAGCAACGCAACCAGACGCGGGTTGCGCTCTGCCGCCAGGAGGGGGTGACGCTGCTGCTCATTAACCCCAATGATCCTGAGCAGCGTCGCGTGCTGGGCCGGCTCTGCACCGCCCTGAGTGGCGCGTCCCGCCGGCTGGCCCAGAGCAAGCGTCCCAAGCGGGTCAAGCGTAGGCTGATGCCCATGCTGGCGGCAGCGCGAAGGCGCTGCTACGATATTCGGGGCCGGTTGCACCGCCCGCAGGACATGGTGCTGTTCGCTGAGTTGTGGCGGGACCGGGAGGTACGAGACGTGGCCGAAGCGCAGGCGACGGCGCGCGGCCGCAAGCCGGTGAGCAAGCCACGGCGCTACAGAGAGGGGCAGACAGTGCGGCATACTGTGTTTGGCAAGGGCACTGTGATGATCTTGGAGTCGAGCGACGACGATGTGCAGGTCACGGTGCGCTTCCACGACAGCAGCGAGCGCACCTTCCTCGCTAGTTTGGTGCGGGACAAGCTGCTGCCGCAACGGTAGGTTTGACCTGACTTTCTCGGGTCGTGACAACGCCGATGCCCAATCGTACCGGCTGCAGGCGGACGGCAATCCGCCGCAGACGCGGCCAAGGCCGTCGTATCATCTAATCCATTGTAGGCGGCTCGGTGTGCGCGCCCAAGTTCGCCGCTCAGTTGCGGGCGCCGGTGGCGGGCCAGTGAGTCGCCATATGCACAGCTCAGGCAGGGACGCTGC
>CAZPMV010000266.1:0-4705 GCA_964587335.1 uncultured Anaerolineales bacterium | reverse complement strand
CAAAAACGCCAGTCTCAGGTCAGGACACCTGTGGCTGGCGACGAATGCTGCTCACGACATTGTGACCTGACAGATTGTACCATAATAGCTGGACGGCAGGCAACTTCTGGCGTGGCGAACGGGCCGATGGGGCAAGGGGGTTGATCATAGCACCAGAGGCACGAAAACCCGCGGACCCATCCCCTCCCAGCCGACGCAGAAGCGCACGAGATCCACATGGAATGAGGTCAACTGCTCGTCGTTGTTGTTATCGGCGTAGAAGTAGAGTTGCACTGTTCCCCCGTACCGCAGCCTCTCCAGATCGTCCGTCGTCAGCCGGTAGAGGTACTCGTCCCAGGGTAGACCAGGTGCGCCGTCGCTGGTATTCCCCGCCCGCAGCAGCGAAATCAGCGGCTTGCCATTCAGGTTGCGGAAACTGGCTTTCAGATGGTCGTCGAAGGGGTCATTGGGGTCGCTGCCGAAGCCGCCGTCATCGCTGTGGATGCGAACGGCGAAGAAGAGAGTTGCTGCAGTGACGTCGGAGGGTATGGTTAGCAGTTGCCAGGCCTCCGCCGTGCTGCCGTATGCCCCCGCCAGCTGCAGCGAGCGTTCTCCGGAGTAGGCCACGCCCTCGTCCAGCACTGCTTCGCCCGTAAACTGCCAGTCCGTCAGCGCTGTCGCCTCAAAATCGCCATTGGACACCAGTTCCTGACAGTACGGCGGCCAGAGCGGCTGTGGCGATGGAGGCGGCGGGGGCGTGGGAACGGGCGGCGTGGGCAAGGGCGTTGCCTCCAGTGCGCGGCGACCGTTGATCCGCCCGTGACCGTAGTAACGGTCCCAGCCCACCTCGCCGAGGTCGTCGGCGCTGTTTTCCAGGATCTGGCGCACCTCACTGTTGGTCAACGTGGGGTTGCGGGAGCGGATCAGCGCTGCCAGCCCAGCCACGTGCGGTGAAGCCATGCTGGTGCCGCTCATGTGGCCGTAGCTGTTGCCGCGGCGGCAGGACATGACCGATGAGCCGGGCGCGGCCAGATCCACGAAATCACCGTAGCTGGAGAAGCTCGAACGCGTGTCGCTGGCGGTCACCGACGAAACGGCGAGGACATTGTCGTGGGCGGCAGGATAGTGAACGGCGTCGTTGTTGTTGTTGCCCGCCGCGGCCACAACCACCACTCCATGCTCCCAGGCGTAGTTGACAGCGGCCTCCTCGCCGCGAGAGTAACTCACTGCCCCCAGGCTCATGTTGATGATCTGTGCGCCGTTGTCGGTGGCGTAGATGATGGCTTCGATGAGGTCGGCGTAGGTACCGAAGCCCGCGGGATGAAAGATGCCCAGCGGCATGATGGTCGCCTGGCCGGCCATGCCCGCAATCCCCAGGCCGTTGTTGATGCGGGCCGCAGCGATGCCTGACACATGCGTGCCGTGGCCATGCATGTCCTGAGGCCAGTTGTCCTCTTCGATGAAGTCCCAACCGTGCACATCGTCCAGGTAGCCATTGTGGTCGTCGTCGAGGCCGTTTTCAGGCACTTCGTCCGGGTTGGTCCAGATGCCCCCCGCCAGGTCGCTGTGAGCGAAGTCAATGCCAGTGTCAATGATAGCGATGACCACCGATGGCTCGCCGAGGGAGAGGTCCCAGGCGGCTTCCATCTCCATGTTCAGCATGTGGTGGCTCTGGGAGCTGGCGTAGTAGGGGTCATCGGGGGTGAAGTCGAGGTCCAGCAAGTAGTTCGGCTCGGCCCATTCCACCAGCGAATGGGCCTGCAAGCGGCTCAACGCCGTTTCCAGTCGGTTCTCCGGCAACCGCAGCTGCGCCACGTCCAAGGCGGGGAACTCCGCAACCACTGTCGCCTCCAGGGAGGCCAACAGTGGTTGTGCAGCTTGCCGCACATCGGTGGCTTTGCCAGGCCCTCGCCACTTGACCAGCAATTCGCCAGCGCTGTGGGGCGCCTTGAGATCGGGCAAGGGCGGGGCGGCGCGCGTAGGCAGGGCTGCGGCCAGCAGGATCATGGCCAACAGCAACGCCAGCGCGCTCGCCGGGTGTCTCCATCGCCTCGTAGAAGAGCCAGTTTCTCGCATCAATGCACTCCCTGGTTGTCGGCTATCCATGGAGACGTCTTCAGATCATGAAGGTTACGCCCAACGCGGACAAGCTGGAACCAACCAAGCCCACCACAGATTGTACAGATTTCACTGGCTTCCCATAGCAGCAAGGGAGAAGCATCAGCACGAAACAGGGAGACTAGCGGATTTTGAGAAATCCGCGGGAATCCACGTCCCATTTTCAGACCCGAATTTCACCTCATTGTACCATGTACCATATCTTGGCGGACGCGATCAAACATGTCTGGGCACAGCAATCCTATGGCCTCACCAATGGCAACTGGGCGAAGTCATCGGGCGACAGGGCGTCGAACTCGCTGGCATCTACCGCCCGAGGCGCGAAGCCGTTCAGTGCCTCCTCCTGGCTGATAGCAAAGTCAACCGGAGGGACTCCCCGCCGATCTTGACCTGGCTGAGCAGGACGAACATCGTGGCCAGAGTGGCCGTGGTAGGAAGCATCAGCAGGACGATGAACATCAACATGCCCGACTCCCGACCGATGAAGCGGAAGCGGGAGAAGGCGTAGGCTGCGGTAGCACCCAGCAGCACTACGATCAACGCTGTGCCCAGGGCCACGATCAGACTATTCTTGAGCGGCAGCGCAAAGGTCATGCAGGAGGAAGGATCGGTGGGGTTCCTACAGAGAAGCCCGTACGGCTCCAACAAGACCCGGCGAAAGGCATCCATCGACGCCCCGGGCGGGATCAGCCGCAGTTCCAGCGGCTTGTCGATGTTGCGCGGGTCCAGGGCCAGCGAAATCACCCACATGGTCGGGAACATGACCGCCCCGCTGACCACCAGAAGAAGAAAGGCCTGGAGGCCGATCTGCTGCAGTATCTCCTTCTGCTTCTTGGATATATTAGGCCTCCGTCGCACGAGTCACGCGGTTCTGAATCAGAGTGATGATCAGCAGCACAAAGAAGACCACAAAGCCAAAGGCCGCCGCCGCGCCGTACAAGCGTTGTACGGTCACCAGTTTGTACGCCTGGGTGACCAGGATCTCGGTGCGTCCGAAAGGTCCACTCTTTGAGATGAAGTAGATCACGTTGAACTGGTTGAAAGTCCAGATGGTACCCAGCATGATGGCCGGGATCATCGCCGGACGGAGGAGGGGAATGGTGATGTTCCGGAGCTTCTGCCAGCCGCTGGCGCCATCTAGTGACGCTGCTTTGTACAACTCGGCGGGAGTGGACTGTAACGCCCCTGTGGCCACCACGCTCATGAACGGCCAGCCCAACCAGACGTTGGCTAACAGTAGGGCGTAGAATGCCATCGGCGAGAAGCTCAGCAGTCCACCGATGGGGGGGGCGGTGACAGTCAACCAGCGCGTGTCGGTGGGCAAGCTGGTGCCCAGCCAGTTGTTGACGAGGCCGAGGAGCTGATTCAAGGCCCCAATCGGAGCGCTACTGTCTGAACTTCAAGAATCCGCCCAGGACTGTCTTCGCTCCGGGCGAATGTGACGCCAGAGATACCAGCCCAGCCCCACGGCAATCACCGCAGCAACCACGTACTTGAGGGGCCCCATCTTGCCCAAGATAAGCTCCCACTGGTCGCCCCAGGCCCAGCCGATTAGTGCCAGTGCGCCACACCACAAGAAAGAGCCCACGAATGTGTAGAGGGAGAAGTGCCCCAGGCGGATCTTGAACATCCCTGCCGGGAAGGAAACAAAGGTGCGCACAATGGGCAACAGGCGCGAAATGAACGATACGGCATCGCCCCAATGGGCAAACCAGACGTCGAAGCGTTCGATGTCATCCTTTCTTACCATGATGTAGTTGCCATACCTCTCGACGAGGGGGCGCCCCCCGAAGTAGCCCAGAGCGTACGAAGCCAGGGAGCCCAACAGGCAGCCCAGCCCCCCCCAGCCGCCAGCGATCAGGAAGGTCTGCAGGGCAGAGAACTGAGCCTTGGGCGTCAGCAGCCAGCCCGAAAGGGGCATGGTCACCTCGCTGGGGATAGGGATGTTGGCGCTTTCCAGCGCCATGATGACGACGACACCTCCCCAGCCGATGGTGTGGAAGAGGTTCTCCAGCAACGGGACGATATGTTCAGCTATCCAGGCTTCCAACGGGTATACCTCCCAGATGATCATTCGCTCTCAGTACCCACGGCGTTGCAGGCCTGCCGCGATCAGTGCCGAATTATAACATCCAGCTCATCCCTAAGCAAATGGTGCGCACTCGTCGCTTTTGACAGCATCGCCCATTGTGTGATAATATTACAGGAGGAACTGAGAACTGCGGTTGGAGGACCGACACCTGATGAAATCTAGCTCAGCTCGCAGAGGTCTGCTACCCCTGCTTCTGTTGATCGCCCTGGCGGCCTTTCTGTACTCTTCTATCACCCGTCGTCAAGATGACGTCCAGGTTGTTCCCCTGGGCCAAGTGGTTGCCGAGATCAACAGCAACAAAGTTGATCGCATCGTCATCAGAGACGACGAATTGCGCATTCAGCGAAATGACGGCAGCAAGGTGCTCTCGCGCAAGGAACCCGAGGCTACGGTTCTGGAAACGCTGCGCGATCTTGGCGTATCACATGAAGCCCTGTCCGGGGTGGAGATAGAATTCGCTGTGCCTAGTTGGTGGGATGTCTGGGGACCTATCCTGACCACCTTCCTGCCACTGGC
>CAZPMV010000265.1:3482-4707 GCA_964587335.1 uncultured Anaerolineales bacterium | reverse complement strand
AGGTCGGGAATACGGTTCTGCAATTTGCCCATTCCGCGTCCATCAAATTTCCACAATCATCTGCTATGCTGGCAGCAGAAAACGGGAAGGCCCCTGAAGATGGTCAAGGGCTAATCCGCAGATGGCAACAAGCAACGAAACAAAGGGAGAATAACGTGAAGAGCAATTGGAAACGTATCGGTGTGTCTACTACGCCCATCACGCTGGTGGGTATGGTGTTGTTGACCATGGTGGCCGCTTGCACCGCGCCGCCCAGCGCGGTTCCTACAGCGGTGCCCAGCGCGGTTCCTACAGCGGCGCCGGCTACGCCTACTGTACTGGCCGCAACGGAACCGGCTGCAACGGAGGCCGCTGTTGTGCTTCCCGTCTCTGACATCACCAGCGTTGACGAGAGTGGGAACACGACTATTGATCAGACCGCTTTGAGCGCTGCCCTTGGTCAGATCTCAGGCGGTGAATTGAGCATTGCTGAGGTCGAGGGCCTTCTCTACATGCGGGAAGAGGAGAAACTAGCCAAAGATGTGTACCTGACGCTTTACGAGAAATGGGGAATGTCTATCTTCCAGAACATCGCCAACGCCGAGCAGACCCACATGGATGCCGTTAAGACGCTGATTGAGCGCTATGGGCTGGAAGACCCGGCAGCAGCCAGCGACATCGGTGTATTCACCAACTCGACGTTGCAGGATTTGTACGATCAGTTGGTAGGGACAGGAAACAAGTCGTTGGGGGATGCGTTGCGTGTCGGTGCAGCCATCGAGGAGATTGACATCCTCGACTTGGAGGAGTACATTGCCCAGACCGACAAGGCCGACATACAGATGGTCTATGATAACCTGATGAAAGGCTCCCGCAATCACCTGCGATCCTTTGTTTCGACGTTGGAAAGGCAGGAAGAGGAGGTTCATGTGCCGCAATACCTCAGCCAGGAAGCGTATGACGCCATTGTCAACACGCCGACGGAGGCTGGAGGGAAAGGCAGGGGGCCGTAAGCCACAGCGAGAGGTGTTCACTCAAATCTGAGCAGGGTGCGCTTTCGGTGACGAGGCAGCAATCCCCGCCTCGTTTCCTAGTAGTCGGCTGCGGTTTTACAATTCCCCCATCTTGTCTCCATAATCTCTCCATGATGATCTGCTATACTCGATGCAGAAACGTGCCCAAGATGTGGCACGGAACCAAAACAAAGGAGAAAGCAAAACATGACTAAGAAGATACTTATCGGCGC
>CAZPMV010000265.1:0-3382 GCA_964587335.1 uncultured Anaerolineales bacterium | reverse complement strand
GGACGGCAGGGACAAGAGAGCGGCCAGGCCAATCCTGAGCCCGAAGCCAGCGTCGAGGAATGGCTGACTTACGAGGGCAGTGTGGTCGCTCTGGACGATGAGGGCGTCACCATCGCCACCGGCGACGGCCAGGAACTGGCCATCAAGCTGGGGCCGCCCTGGTACAGAGAGACCCTGGACTTCTCTGCAGAAGTCGGCGATCGGGTTTCGGTGATCGGCTTCTATGAGGGTGACGAATTCGAGGCGGGGCAGGTCGCCAACCAGACCAATGGGCAGACGTTGATCCTGCGTGACGAGGATGGGCGTCCCCTCTGGGCGGGAGGACGTGGCCGGCAGGGACAGCGGTAGCGGTTCCTTGGAGCAAAACATGAGCCGGGGAGGCTCTGCAATGGCCTCCCCGGCTCACCAATTGGAGGTATGTTCATGAAGATCAACAGGTTCGCTTTTCCCGTCATTTTACTGGCGGTTTTCTTCCTGGTCATCGCCGTGGGCATGATCAGCGGCTACTGGCAGACGCAAGGTGGCGGACGGCGCGGCCACAGCACAGCGCCGATGGCTCCGTCGCCTATCGTGCTTGTACAAGATGTGGATGCAAATGGGGTGAGGTTGCTATGACGGTACGTACACAGACACTCGTTGGTAAAAGAAGCAAGAAGCGGATCAAGGTGAAAATGCTGCACGTGCGGTACGCCATTCAGGCTGCTTTTGTGGCTTTCGCCTTCTACATCGGCTTGCAGCACTTTATCGTCGGCGGCGGACCCAGCGGTGCGCCCAGCCTGTGTGCTTTCTGTCCCTTCGGAGCGGTGGAGACCTTCTGGAGCTGGATCACCACGGGCTCTTTCCTGCGCACGACCAATACCGCCAACCTGGTCATCATGGCCGCAGTACTGGCCACCGCGCTCTTGATGGGCCGGGCCTTCTGCGGTTGGATGTGTCCGCTGGGTGCAGTGCAGGAGTGGATCGCCCGTCTGGGCAGACGCTTGACAGGGGGAAATGCTAAGAAGCGCAAGAAGGGGATGATCCCCGTAGAGCTGCCTCCGGTGGTGGACAAGCCGCTCCGCTACCTGAAGTATCTGGTTCTGGCTACGATCTTCTGGTCCAGCCTGGAGGCGGTTTTCCCTCCGCTGCGAGAGTTCTGCCCTTATCGCATTCTGTTTGGCTTCCACCTGGAGACGCCGCTGGCGATCAGCGTGCTGGTGGCTTTCCTAGCCGCCTCACTGCTGGTGGAGCGCTTCTGGTGCAAGTATCTCTGCCCGTTGGGAGCCTTGCTCAGCGTGACCAACAAGATCGCGCCCATCAAGGTGGCCACGGACAAGGCGATCTGCACGGCCTGCGGTCGCTGCGGCGCCTCCTGTCCCATGGGCATCGAGGAACGCGCCCAGAACATCACGTCGCTGGAGTGCATCCGCTGCCTGGACTGCATGGACACCTGCGCTCGCCCCGACGCGGTGAGCTTACAGGTGGGCTACAGTCGAAGCGGATAAGAACAGCAACGCGATCTCAGGTGCAACGCACTTTGATTGTCAAGTGCGTTGCGCCCTACGGTTTTACAATTCGGTCATCCTATCTCCATCGGATCTGCACAATGATGTGCTATGCTGGAAGCAGAAAATGGGGAAGCCCTGGGAATGATCAGGGACAACCCGCAAATGACGACAACCAAAGAAAAACGAAAGGGGAACAACATGAAGAGCAATTGGAAACGTATCGGTGTGTTCGCCGGGCTCATCGCCCTGGTGGGCGTGGTCGGTCTGGCCAGCGTGGTTTCGGCCCAGGGGCCGGTGGAACAGGGAGCCTCTGGCTGGGAGCGTGGTTTGGGCTGGATGACCGAACTCCGGGGCCGGATGGGCGAGGCCGTCGCCGACGTTCTGGGCATCAGCGTGGAGCAGCACGGCGCGGTAATGGACACCGCCCGCCAGCAGGTGATCGAGCAGGCTGTGGACGAGGGCGTGCTGAGCCAGGAGCAGGCTGATGGGATGCTGGAGCGGATGGAAAGTGGCTTCGGCTTCATGGGTATGCCTTTCGCCCGGGGCGGCCGGATGAGCGGCCGGATAGGTGGCCCGGAGAACTCCCTGATCAGTGTCGCGGCTGACCAACTCGGCCTCACAGTGGACGAACTGCTGTCCGAGCTTGAAGGCGGCAGAAGTATTGCCGATGTGGCGGAACAGCGGGGCGTGAATGCGCAGACCATCGCCGATGCCTACATCGCAGTCCGCACCGAGATACTGGACGAGGTGGTGGCCGAGGGGCGCATCACCCAGGAGCAGGCTGACGAGATGCTGGCTCATGTGACGGAGGAGATGGCCGAGCATCTGAACGAACCCTTCGACGAGGAACACGGCCCTGGCGACTGCCGAGATGAACGATTCGGTGACTTCGGGCAAGGTGGTCAGCGGGACGGCCAGCAGCCTAGTGGCCGGGGCCCTGGTGGGAAGGGACGCTTCGACGGTCCCCTTGGTCAGACTGAGTAGCCGAGCAGACAGTCGTATTCTCCAGACGTATTCTCAAGGAGCGAGGGGCGGATGCAATGTCCGCCCCTCGTTTTTTTTACAATCTCCCCACCCCGCCTCCATAGACCCTCCACAATCATCCTCCATACTGGAAGCAGACAACAGGCAAAGCCTCTGCAGAAGAGAGTCAGGGGCTGCCTCGTTGATCACAAAACCAACACAACGACAGATAACGTATGGGAGATAACATGAAAACCAATTGGAAACGAAACAGTGTGTTTGCTGTGCTCATCGCTCTCGTGGGAGTGGTGGCGATCAGCCCAGTGGCTCTAGCCGCTGGGCCGGGGAACGATAATAGCTCTGGCAATCAGATCCCGGTGGGTGAGTTGAGCGAGGCCGAGACCGAGGGCCTTCTCTACATGCGGGAAGAGGAGAAACTGGCTCGGGACGTGTACCTGACGCTGTACGCGGAATGGGGGATGCCTATCTTTCGGAACATCGCTAACGCAGAGCAGACCCACATGGATGCCATCGGGACGCTGATCGAGCGTTATGGCCTGGAGGACCCAGTCGCGAGCAACGACATTGGTGTGTTCACCAATTCTACACTCCAGGATCTGTACGATCAGTTAGTGGAGGAAGGCAGCGAATCGTTGGCCAGCGCTCTGCGTGTGGGGGTGGCCATAGAGGAAATTGACATCCTCGATCTGCAGGAATACATCGCCCAGACCGACAAGGGTGACATCCAGCAGGTCTACGAGAATCTAACGAGGGGATCCCGCAACCATCTGCGGGCCTTCGTCTCCAGACTGGAGAGAGAGACAGGGGAGACCTATGAGCCCCAATACCTCAGCCAGGAGGCCTATGATGCCATCGTGAACTCGCCGACCGAGCGAGGTGGGGAAGGCAGCAAGGGCCGTGGCAGCAGCGAC
>CAZPMV010000264.1:2720-4723 GCA_964587335.1 uncultured Anaerolineales bacterium | reverse complement strand
CGAATCGCACTTTCAGCTTATTGACCCAACGGTCATAGTCCTGAGCGGCGTTGTCGCGCCGATCCGGCGCATACAAGCTCACAAACCTGTCCTCGTCGCGTGCGTTGATGGCGTCTATGCAAGCGCGAGCCACCCTCTCAGGGCTGCTGTGAGGTCCGCTGTCGAGACTACAGGCGCTAGCTGCAAAAGACACAACAGCCAGCAAGATCAACAGAGTCGATTTGCGCACGACACACCTCCTTGGATTGTATTGATCGGAAGAAGAAAACAGCCTGCCATATGTGCGTAAGTCATCGCCGTGTCCAGGTTGGCATGGCTCCGCATCTCGGCCAGCGCCACGGCGTTCTATCAACGCCGCTGACCTGCTACCCATGTGCGATGGTGGTTCGCCGGATAGCGGACGGCCACGCCCGCCGGGAGCAGCGTCATCCAACATGCTCATTCCCCGCCTCGTATGCTTCACCTTCCTCGCGGATGGCCTGAGCCGGAACCGGGGTGACCAAGGCATAGAGGGGAATTTCAATGGTATCCACTACTTCGCCTTCAGCCATCGAATTGTCAAGGTAGTGACGCAGGGCCTTGGCTAGCCGTGCCTTGGCTTCATCAGGTGTTTTTCCTCGCACTCGGATGTTGGGAAAGGAAGCTTGATACTCAGCCTCAGCAGCGGGTTCAATAAGAACCAAAATCCTATGGCCGCCCTCTGCTGGGGAAGCTCGCATGGCTTTCCACCAAGCGATTGTGGCCGCGAGGTCACTCTCCGGTTCAGGAATGCCTCTGGCACGCCGCCATTCCCTCATCTGCATCACGGTCTTCTTCAAACTGGAATCATCTTTGGCAGAGAGTTCTTTCATGGCTTATGAACCTCCAGCAGTCTTTGAGGTACCCTGCCCCAGTAGAAAGCCAATCTGTACCTTTTGCAGGCATCAAGATCAGCGGCGAGGAGAGCCTCCTGATCAGCTAATCCCATCTTGACATACCCTCTGTAGGCCATGTTGAGTTCGTGGTCAAGTCGCCGAGGATCCACCCTTACCGGGGTCCCTTCGGTGCGCACAAGGGCAAAGATGTCTTTACCGCTTTGTACAACGGATATCCTTTCACCGTAGTTGATAGCACTCGCAATGTCATCACCGCCAAAAGCCATGCCCGTCGTCCCGTCTTCATAGGGATGAGTGTGGAAAGTACCGATGAACTCTTCCCCTTCATCTACGTCCAATTTGAGTGTAACGCTTTCGGCATTACCTTCGACGATACCGACCAACCTCAAGCGTTTATCTTTGGTCAAGACGATGGTTGCACCCCACTCTACGACTTGTCTCTTATCAAGGTGGCGGATGCTCCTCGTCCACAGCCGCTCCATCTCGGGGGCAAGGTCGCTCAGATCCAATTCTCTGGGCAACTGGCGAGGCGCTGATGAAAACACTTCCTCGTTTGCTCGCTCAGTCATTCCATGACTTCCCGAGCTTCGATAACCATCTCGGCCATTTGCTGTTTGCCTCCCCAGGTCTGAGACAAGGAGCAACGGAAACTTTCCCCTTGTCCCCCGGTCTCCTTGTCACCCTGTCTCCCCGTCTCCTTGTCCCTTGCCTATTACCCGCCCCCCGGCATGATGGTTCGCCAGGCCATGCGCAGCGTACGCGGCAGTTGCAGCCAGGTCTCTTTGCGCAGCAGCGTGCGCCAAATGCGGCTGGGCCGCAGGTAGAAGCGGCGATAGGCCTCCCGCCACTTGCGCTCCAGCAGTTCCACCGTCATATCGCCCATCTCGTAGCGAGCCCGCCCCTCGAAGAAGACGTAATCCTCCCAGGTCTCCATCAGCAGCCGCCCCTCTCGCTTCACCTGCTCGTACACCTTGGTGCCCGGGAACGGCGTCATCATACTGAAGTTGGCCACCAGCGGGTCCAGCTCGATGGCGAAGCGAATGGTGCGCTCCATCGTTTCCTCGGTATCGCCCGGCAGGCCGATGATGAAGAAGCCGATGGTCTCCACCCCTACCTCTTGGGCGTTGC
>CAZPMV010000264.1:0-2620 GCA_964587335.1 uncultured Anaerolineales bacterium | reverse complement strand
TGTCGCCGGATGTTGGCGCTGTCGTCCAGCACGCCGATTTCCTCTGCGCCCAGGTCTTCCACTAAATGCTGCCACTCGGCCAGCACGTTCTGCGGTGAGCGGGCCCGCCACCGCACGGGCATGATGGACTGCGAACAGAAGCTGCAACGGTACGGGCAGCCGCGGGAGGTCATGATGCTGAAGCTGCGCGCCCCCTCGACGCGGTCCACCGTCGGCTGCAGGTTGGTGTAACGCTCCATGTTGAAGAGGTGATAAGCGGGCCAGGGCAGCGCGTCCAGATCGGCGATGGGCGGATGATCCGGGTGGCGGAGCAACTCGCCGTCACTGGTCTGATAGGTGATGCCCGGCAGCCCCCCCCACACGTTTGCCGACGAATGCATCAGCGCCGCGCTGCTGAACTCTGGCTGATCCCGCAGGAAGTCCTCCAGCCGGTGGCACAGCTCGATCCAGATGGTCTCCCCCTCGCCTCGCACAACGATGTCTACTTCTGGCCGGCCCACCGATTCGAAATCCAGTTCCTCACTCACGATGCTGACGTGGGGGCCGCCCAGCACCACGGGCACATCGGCCAGAGCCTTGATGGCCGCGGCCGTGCGCCAGGCGGCCATCACCTGCGGCGTGTTGGCGGTGATGCCCACGATGTGTGGCCGGAACTCCCGCACGATCTCCTCGACGGGTTGCTCCTCCACGTCACCGTCGTAGATGCGCACCTCGTCGCCGCGCTGCTCGGAGACCGCGCCAAGATAGGCCAGCCCCAGGTGCGGGGTGGTGCGGGTGTCAATAGGCAATCGAAATTTGGGGTTGATCAGTAGAACTCGCATGGTTAGGTACTGGATATTGGATACTGGATATTGGACATTGGGTATTCTCAGGCTTCCAGCTTGAGGAAGTGCCTGGCGTTTCTGAGCAGATCAAGCGGGCTCGTCCTGATGGGATGCACGCGGCGGTAGATAGCGTAGCCCTTGAACAGCTTGTGCATCCACCAGAAGAGCCCGTCCACCAGCCGATTGCGGGGTAGCTTGATCAGCCGGCGGATGAGCGGTTCCAGCCGCGGCCACTCCACACCCAGGGCGAAGAGCCGCTGCAGATGCTCTATCTGTCGCTTCTCCAATTCGCTGGAGAAGACGAGGATGGAACGATCCCAGGCAACGGACGAGATGTCCTCGAACGTGCCGGTCATGTGGCCCTGCTCCAGCGTGAATTGGCCCAACTCGGTGCCTGGGTAGGGCTGGAACAGGAAGGCGTGAGCGTAGCTGACCTGCACCTCGGCGTTGAGTCGCATGGTCTCCAGGTCGTCTTCCAGGCTGCCCGTGGGCAGCCCTAGCATGTTGGTGGCAGTGAGGTGAATACCCGCTTCCTTGAACAGCCGCCCGGTCTCGATCATCTCCTGGCGGCTCATGCGTCGCCGCAGTAACTCGTTGCGGATGCGGTCGTTGGCCGTTTCGATGCCCATGCTGACGGTGGTGCAACCAGCGCGTTTCAGTAGCTGCACAATCTCCGGCCTGCGGGGGACGAGGTTGGCCCGTACGTTGCAGAAGAAAGACAGTCCCACCTCCTGTGGCCACTTCTCGGTAAACTCCTCCAACCATCGTAATTGAAGTATGAAGATGTCATCAACGAATACCACATGCTCCAGCGGGTAGCGCTCCCGCACCCAGTTGACCTCCTCGATGACGTGATCCACACTGCGCAGGAGGCCCCGCCGCTCCCCCTCGTAAATCTGGTAGTAGGCGTGATTGAAGCAGTAGGAGCAGTTGAAAGGGCAGCCCCGCCCGGCCATGAAGTGCTTGATGGGGCTGCTGCGCAGCGCAGGCTGCTTATCGTAGATCAGCGTCCGGTCGGGCAGCGGCAGTGCTGACAGATCGTGAATCAGCGGGCGCACACCATTGCGCACGACGTGACCGTCGAGCTTGAACCACCAATTGAGGATGTTGGGATGTGGGCGCAGTTCCTGCCCGTTGCCACCACCGTTCTCCGCCAGGCTGTTGGCCAGGTCTACGATGGCCCCTTCCCCCTCGCCGATACAGATGCCGTCCACGCCCGGCTCGGCGATCATCTCCGGGAAAAACGTGGCGTGCGGCCCGCCGAAGACGGAGAAGACGCGGCCGCCCAGTGCGGCCTTGATGCGGTGGTTAAGGTCGAAGTAGTAACGCTGCGAGCCTGTGAGCACACTATAGCCGACGATGTGCGGGCGGTACTCGCTGGCGAAGGCCACTGGGTCCTCCCGCGTGGCCAGCGTCAGGGCCACCTCGTGCCCCGCCTGCTGGAGCACGGAGGCCATGCTCATGATGCCCTGCGGCTCGTAGTCTATCCGTTTCTCGACGAACAGGATGCGCACGGTCTCTCCTCTATCCGCTGATGCTTGCTCAAAAGCAAGTAGACAAGTAGACAAGTACACAAGTAGACAAGTAGACAAGGGGAGGCATCCAGTTGTTCCTTATCTACTTGTTTCCTTGTTTACTTGTGTACTATCCTTTCACCACTGCCAACGGCACCAATCTCGCCACCTTGCGGGCGATGCCAGCTTCATGCACCACTTCCACCACTCTGTCCACGTCCTTATAGGCCAGCGGCGCTTCCTCGGCCAGCCCTGATGCACTGCCACTTCGCACTTCGATGC
>CAZPMV010000263.1:0-4730 GCA_964587335.1 uncultured Anaerolineales bacterium | reverse complement strand
GCAGACGAATACCTCCAACGTGCCTACGACGAAATGATGCGCAAACACGACCTGAGCCCGTCCGATAGCCCCTTCCGCCGCACCTATCTCGAAAACATCCCGCTGCACCGTGACATCCGCTAGAGGATTATGGGAACTTGTGACCATCGTGACCACAGCGTTGCCATGCCGTATCCTGGAGCATCTCCCGTTCCTGATAGGGATTGACGGGCCAGGCGGCGCCGGAAAGAGCACCTTTGCCGCAGCGCTTGCCAGACGGCTGCAACAAGAGCGAATCTCGGTCGCTGTCGTCCGTATGGACGATTTCTTTCTCCCGTCCACCCAGCGGCCAGCAGGATGTGGCGCCGACAAACCGCTCGGCGGTGATTTTGACTGGCAACGATTGCGCGATCAGGTTCTCATCCCGCTGGCGCACAATCAACCGGCATCCTATCAACGCTATGACTGGCCGACTGACATGCTGGCTGAGTGGCAGACGCTGGCAGGTTGTCAGGTAGTCATTGTCGAAGGAGTCTACGCATTACGGCACGAGTTGCGGGCCCTCTATGGTCTCACGATCTGGATTGACTGTCCCCGCCCCATTCGGCTGGCGCGTGGGATCGTTCGTGATGGGGAGACCGCGCGTGCTCAATGGGAACACGACTGGATGCCAGCCGAAGACCACTACATCGCCACGGAGCGCCCGCATCTCACGGCCAACTTTTACGTGACGAACGCTGATCCGACTGCCCGCTTACCAGATTGGCACATTCGGAGAAAGTGGAAATGGTTGAGCGAGAACAACTAGAACAAGCGATAGCGGCATTGGAGGCCCAGCGGGATGTCCTGGGCGATGCGGTGGTGGAGGCAGGCTTGACCCCGATGCAGGAGAGATTGGCCGCCTTGGTAGAGACGGAGCCCCCCACATCGGGGCTGCAAGGCGAACGCCGGCTGGCCACGATTATCCTCGCCGACGTGAAAGGATCCACGAACCTCGTGGAGCGGATCGGCACCGAAGCCTGGGTGGAGATCATGAACAGCGTGTTCCAGATACTGGGATCAGAGATCTATCGCTTCGGCGGGGAAGTGGACCAATTCCGGGGCGACGGTCTGGTGGCTTTTTTGGCGCGACGACGGCTCACGAGGACGACCCAGAACGGGCAGTTCTGTCTGCCCTGGCGATGCAGGAAGCGATCCATCGTTACACCGCCGAACTGGCCGAACGGGAAGGTATCGAACTGCTCCTGCGGGTTGGGGTGAACACGGGCGAGGTGATCGCTGCCAGCGTCGGCGACGGCAGCCAGCACAGGGAAGATACGGCAATGGGCGAGGATATCGCCCTCGCCGCACGGATGGAGAGCGCCGCCAAACCGGGCACCGTTCTGGTCAGTGAGCACACCTACCGCCTGGTGCAGCCACTGTTCGAGTGGCAACCGCTGGGCAAGATCATAGTCAAGGGTGTGAGCCAGCCGGTGACGGTCTACCGCCCACTGGCTGCCAAGGCCGTAGTCGGCAAGCCCCGGGGCATCGCCGGGTTGACATCGCCGCTGGTGGGCCGCCAAGTCGAGTTCCGGGCCCTGCAGGAGACCTTCGAGTGCCTTCGGGCCGGCGTGGGGGGCATCGTGACAGTCGTGGGAGAGGCAGGAATTGGCAAGTCCCGGCTGGTGGCGGAGCTCCACAGGAGGGAGCTAGGGTCAGAGGGTGAGGCGCTACAGTGGGCGGAAGGCCGTTGCCTGTCCTATGGCGCTTCCATCGCGTATCTCCTCTGGTTGGACGTGCTGCGTGGGCTGCTTGGGGTGACGGCGGAAGACTCACCGGTTGCGGTCTGCAGCATACTGCGGGAACGGGTGTACACCCTGTGCCCGGAGCGATTTGACGACGTCTGTCCTCACCTGGCCCAGCTGTTGTCCCTTCCCTTGGAAGCTGAAGAAGAGGCGATGCTGCGGGGCCTGGGGGCTGAGGGCCTCAAGGTCGGCACTTTTCGCGCTATGGAGACTCTGGTCGAGTGCGCGGCCCATCAGCGACCGCTGGCCATCGTCTGTGAGGACCTGCACTGGGCCGACGCCACATCACTGAAGTTGCTGGAGCGACTGCTGGCCCTGACCGACCGCTCGCCGCTGCTGCTCATCTGCATCTTTCGCCCGGAGACGGAGCACAGTTGCTGGCGCATCAAGGAGACCGCTGCCCGATATTATCGCCATCGCCACACCGACTTGTGGCTCGATCCCCTCTCCGCTACTGAGAGCGAGACGCTGGTGGGCAATCTACTGCGTGTGGAGTACCTGCCACGGGAACTCCGAGGGCGCATCCTCAGTCACGCCGAAGGCAATCCCTTTTACGTGGAAGAGATCATTCGCTCCCTGATGGATAGCGGGGCCATCGCGCATGACGAGGCTACCGGCCGCTGGCGGGCGATGAGGGACGTGACCGATATCACCATCCCCGATACGCTGCATGGGGTATTGATGGCACGCATTGATCGGCTGCGGAGCGAAGCAAAACGAGTGCTGCAACTGGCGTCCGTCATTGGACGGGTGTTTTTCTACCGTGTATTGGCAGCCATTGCGCGAGAAAAACGTGAGCTTGATGCCCATCTGCTGACCTTGCAGCGGGAACAGATGATCCGCGAGCGGGCGCGGATGCCGGAACTGGAGTACATCTTCAAGCACCAACTGACCCAGGAGGCAGCGTACAATGGTCTATTGAAGAAGGATCGGCGCATCTACCACCGTCAGGTAGCCGAGGCGCTGGAGCGGCTGTATCCCGAGCGCATCGAGGAGCAGGTGGGGCTGCTGGCCCATCACTGGGAGCGGGCGGAGGAGCCAGAGAAGGCGATAGCGTACCTGTTGCGCGCCGGTGACCAGGCCCGTCTGGCCTATGCCAACGAAGAGGCGATTGGTTACTATCACCGGGCGTTGGCCTTGCTCGACGGATTTCCTGTGGACAAGTCTCGGAAGGATTGGCAGCTGGAGGCGGTGAAAGGGCTGGGACAGATATACTTTGGGACGGGAAAGGTTGCAGAGGCAGAGGAACGCTTCCGAGAGGCGATTGCGCTCGGGCAGGAGATGGGGCTGGCTCCTCGTGAGCTCGTGCGACTCTATTACTGGTTAGGAGAGGTAGTGTACTGGCAGAGCCGACATGATGACCGGATTCGCGTCGGAGAGGAAGGGCTGGCGCTCCTGGGCGCTGACACTGAGTCGGTCGAAGCCGCCTTGATGAACCAGACAATCGCCATTGGTCACCTCACAAAGGGAAACAGAAAGGGCTTTCGCGAGTTCACTTATCGAACAGCCCAGTTCATTCAACGCTTGCCCTATTCGGAGGAGCTCAGACCGGCTTATGTCCACATTGCTGCTGCTTCGCACTGGCTTGACAAGAACGTAAGGGAAGCGATGAAATGGATCCAGGCCCTTGAACAGAGGGCTACTCCGCACCACGATTGGAGGGCATTGGGGGATGTACACAGTCATTCGGGGGATATTCTGTTCGCGACGGGTGACTTGCACGGAGCCATTTCGCGGTACCAACAAGCCCTGCAGTTGTTCACCAGAATAGGAGATGTCAAGCACGAAAGCCGTTGTCGGATTAACATGGGAGGGGTTTTTCTGAATCTGGGTGACCTCCAAGAAGCTGAGGAGCATGCGGGTAGAGGGCTGGAGACTGCAAGAGCCGCGCGGGGCAAAGAAAGCATAGCATCAGCCTATTCGCTTGTTGGCCGGGTTTCCCTTTGTAAGGACGACTGGGATAAGGTGGTGGATGCTTTTCAGAACGCTGTACAACTCTATCGGGAAACTGGCGATCGCTGGGGTGAGGCGGGGACAACCTACACTCTAGGGCGAGCGCACCTGGCTCAAGGGGACCAAGCGAAGGCCTTGAGGCAATTTAAGACCCTTGTCGTTCTGGTGGGACCAGAGATGTTGAGGTCGAATCCTTATGGGTTTGCTCATTTACTGAAGGGGCTCGAACAAGCATATAAGAGCCCCAAAGGATTTCACACCTTTGGTCATCGCTTCCGAGAGGATCACCCCGAAGTTGGTGACTCGCCATTTGTCCAATGGTTCCTGGAACCCACCGATGCAGGGACCGTTCACGAACCACCCCTCTTTCACGAAGAGTTTGCCGAGTCCCTTTCGGCCGATTGGGTCTGGGAGGATCCGTTTGGTGACCGCTCGTTCGCAGTGCAGAACGGACTGGAAATACATGCCGCGAACGGACGGGACCTCTGGCACATTAACCTGAGCGCTCCGCGCATTCTCCGGCCGGTTTCAGGGGACTTTGCCACCCAGACGGTCTGCGTCCCGGTCTCGGGAGAGAAACCCGCCATCGGTGGGATTCTGCTCTGGAAGGACAGGAAGAACTGGCTTCGACTGGACAGAGGTGCACTTGGTGCTTACGAAATCTCCTTCAGAGGATGCCTGGGAAACAAGGACTTGGTGTTCGGGCGCGGGTGCTTGCCCTCGGATCGTGTATATCTGCGCCTGGAGCGGCTTGGCCGCCGCGTGAATGCCCTCTGCAGCGTGGATGGGGTGGAGTGGTTCACCGTGGGACACGTCGAGTTCCCTGACGATGATCCCGTCGAGGTCGGTTTGCATGCTATTGGCAACATAGACCGGCTGATTTATCACGGCATTTACGCTGATGGGGCGGCGATTCGGTTTGAGTCGTTCCAGTTGTGGGAGATGTAGTTATGAAGATCCTATACGCATTCATCCGCACCGCTTTCCACAACGCCTGGATCTTCCGGCTCGACT
>CAZPMV010000262.1:0-4737 GCA_964587335.1 uncultured Anaerolineales bacterium | reverse complement strand
ATGTCTCAGACGTGGAGCACTCCGAGATCCGCCAAACTCCAGCCTGTCAGTTCTCCGTTGAACGGAAGCAAACGGGGGAAAGCAAGTGTGGAAGGGACAAAATGGATAAGGAGAAGGGGGAGAGGGAAAGGTGGAAAGGGGAGAAGGGAACGGCGATTCAACTCAGTTTTCCATTCTCCACTTTCCATCCTCCATCCTCCATTCCCCGTCCTCCAATCTCCAATTCCTAGCTTGGCGGAATGAAGCCCTTCTCCTGCAACAGGGGGTAGGTGTTCACCAGGTTCTTGTGCAAGCCCGCAACCTTAGGATCCAGCCCGAAGGCCAGGCACATCAACTGCGTGAAATAGAGGACGGGCATCTTCTGCTCCAGGTCAGGCATCTGCAATTGCCGCCCATCCAGGTTGGCGTGACAAAGGGGACAGGCCACGGCGAAACAATCCGCTCCCACGGCCCGCGCCTGGTCAATCAGCCAGCGGCACAGCTCGATGGCCCGTTCGGGCACGGTGGCCGCCAGCCCTGCCCCGCAGCAGCGGGTCTTGCCGTCCCAGTCCACCGCTTCTGCACCCAGCGCTTCCACTACGCGATCCATGTTCATCGGATACTCGTGATGGGGCACGCCAGCGATCTTCGGCGGGCGGGTCAGCAAACAGCCGTAGTAGCAAGCGACCTTCAGCCCTTCCAGCGGTTTCTGCACCTTGGCAGCGATGGCCTCCACGCCCACCCGCTCGGCCATGATCTCCACCAGCGAGGTGACCTCGACAGTATCCTGGTACTCATAACCAATGGCTTCATCTCCCTGCTCCTTCAGCGCCGGATCCGCCCGTATCTCGTGCAGCGTGGTCCGGAAGCGAGAGTAGCAGGCAGCGCAGGGCACCGCCACCTGATCAAAGCCCATACGTTCGATGAGGGCCAGGTTCTCCAGAGGCATGCGCAGGGCGTCGTTGGGATTCAGCTTGTGGGCGGGGCTGGAGCCGCAACAGGTCCAACCCTTCGGTTCCACCAATCCCAGGTCTAACACCTCGGCCGCCGCTTTGGTTGACATGTTGTACTCAATGGCCATGGAATGAAGCGAGCAGCCGGGGTAGTAGGCGACCTCATTGGGCGCCACCTCCCGCCGCTCCACCCGCTTGGGCACGCGGACGAAGGAAGGCAGGAACTTGATCTTCCCCTTCAGAATCATGGGCAAGCCCAGATCGAACACGTCTTTCAGCGGGTCCCTGGCGCGCAGATTCGTCTCCATGATGAGCCCAGCTTCGTAGGCCCGGCCCAGCAGTTTGCTGTTGCGATGGAACACCTGGAGGAAATCCTCCACGGCAGGGATGGCAGGCTTGATGCCTCGCTGGCGGGAGATCATCATCAACTGATCCATGATCTTGGCGATGTCCAATCCCTGCGGGCAGCGGGTGCTGCACACCTGGCAAGAGGCGCACAACCAGATGGTTCGGGAGGACAGGATTTCCTCTTGCCCCAACTGGATGGCGCGCATGATCTGGTTGGGCGTGTAGTCGAAGTGCTCAGCCAGTGGACAGCCGCTGGTGCACTTGACGCACTGATAACACAGGTAGACATTCTCTCCCGTTTCCTGCTCGATCAGTTTGGCCAACGCAGTATCAATGGCCGTGATCACCTCAGCCATGGTACGCCCTCCTCATGATAGTCTCAGATGGCCGGTCGGGGCAGCAAGCCAGCGCGCTCGGTGATAAGTCCAACGCCCTCTTCCCACTCGATGGACATGATGTGAACGCCCGCCACGCCCTCCATCTGGCGCAACTGCTCAATTTGCTCCACCGTGATCTTGATCCCCTCTTCGCGCCAGGCGGCCCTTCTGGCCTTCTTCTCTTCCTTGGGAATATCTATAGCTGCCGCCTCCATGCGCTCCACGAACTCGTCGGGCACATCCATGCCCGGCACCTTGTCCCGCATGTAACGAGCCATGCCCGGGGTCTTCAGCGGCCCCACGCCAGCCAGGATGTACACCCGCTCGTGCAATCCCATCTTCCGCACCCGCCGCATGAATTCGGCGAACTTGTCCATGTTGTAGATGAGCTGGGTCTGGATGAAGTCGGCCCCCGCCTCCACCTTCTTGGCCAAGCGATAGGGGCGGAAGTCGAAGGGATCGGCGAAGGGGTTGGCCGCCGCGCCGACAAAGAAGCGCGGTTCCACCGTCTTGATGGGATCCCCGCAAAGGAACGCCTTCTCATCCCGCATACGCACCATCATGTCAATCAGTTGCAGGGAGTCGAGGTCATGCACGTTCTTGGCGGTGGGATGGTTGCCAAAGCTCTGGTGATCACCGGTCAGGCAGAGGAGATTGCGAATCCCCAGAGCATGGGCAGCCAACAGGTCCGACTGGATGGCCAGCCGGTTGCGGTCGCGGCAGGTCATCTGGATGATGGGCTCCACCCCCTCCTGCAAGCAGATGACTCCAGAACCGATGCTGGACATGCGCACTATGGCCGTCTGGTTGTCGGTGATGTTGACGGCATCGCATTTGCCTTTCAGTAGCTGTGCCTTGCGGTGGATCACCTCACCGTCAGCGCTCTGCGGCGGCCCTAGTTCGCCGGTCGCAACGAAGTGGCCTGCGCGCAGCAGCTTCTCCAAGCGAGAACCCGACTTGTAGCCGTTTGTATCACTCATCCGTCTTCTCCCTCTCAATACCATTCTGCTGGGGTGCGTCGTCTCCGACGACGCGGCAAAGCCAGAGACTTTGCACTCCAACTCCTTCGATGCTTTCAGTACCCTTCTTCCTGCAGCATCAGCAGATCCTCGCGCACGATCTTGCGCGGGCCGCCATCGCGGCTGCTGGACCAATCCTTGGCCGGCTGGAACTTGAGCATCAAGTCCAGCTTGCCCATCCTGCTCAGCCGATCATATATCAGTTGCCAGACGCAGTCCAACTCGGAATCAATTTCGCACTTGCCATCCTGCGAGCCGCCGCAGGGGCCATTCAAGAGCTGCTTGGAACAGCGGGCGATAGGGCAGATGCCACCTGTGAGAGCCAGGATGCAGTTGCCACAGGCCTGGCAACGCTCCACCCAGGTGCCCTGCTCCTGGGGCATCCCTAGGAATGTCGTGTTCAGGCCCGGCACGACCCAGGCATCGGGGAAGCGCTCCACCAACGTCTGCACGCCGATGCCGCAGGCCAGCGAGACCACGACGTCGCTCTCGGCAATCTGCTCGGCCAGGGGATCAACGTACTCCCACTCGCACTGGCGCTGTACGGTGACTTCCTCCACCTCCTTGGCGTTTCCGTCCACCTGGAAAGCCAAGCGCAGCACGGAGGCCAGGATCTCTGCCTCCCGCTCTCCCCCTGCAAAGCAGACGGCTACGCACGTGCCACAGCCAGCGACGAGCACCTTCTCGGCATCGCCGATCAGTTCCTTGATCTCTTCCAATGGTTTCTGTTCGCCAACGATCATTCTTTCCTCCGTTAAGAAGTAGGCAAGGAAACAAGTAGACAAGGGAAAGCTCCCAGCCGTTCCTTGTGTACTTGTGTACTTGTCTACTTGTGTACTTTTGTGGGATTAGGACCAAGTTTCCGAATCCTCTCTGTCATCTTCTCCGCTGCTTCGGCGAATGTGGCTCCCTGGCCTCCAGACACGAAGAACATATCCAGCCGCTCTCCACCCAGGCCAATGTCATCGAGCATCTTCTTCGTCCGCTGCACACGCGCGTATGCCCGCTCGTTACCGCGCACGTGGTGGCAGTTTCCCAGCGAACAGCCTACCACGTACACCCCATCAGCCCCGTCTTCGAAGGCCTTGAGGATGTAGCGCGTATCGGTCTTGCCCGTGCAGGGCAGCTTCACCAGCTTGACGTTGGCTGGATAGGGGATGCGCAGAGCCCCGGCGGTGTCCGCCGCCATGTAAGCACAGTAGATGCACATGAAAGCCGTGATTTCCGGCTCAAAATCGCTACCGTTATCGCTCATACCTCTACCCAGCTCCCCAAAACAGGTGACTCGGGCACCATGATCTGTCTATCGGTGTAGTTCATCAACTGAATGGCCGTGGCCGGGCACTCGGCGGTGCAGGTGCCGCAACCTTGGCACAGCGATGGCTCGATGTAGGCCGCCCCCACAATCCCGCCCACCCCCACCCTGTCGGGATCAACCTTGGGAATGTGGAAGGGGCAGACCCTCACACAGGTCAAGCAGCCCACACACTTCGCCTGATCCACCACGGCGATGATGCCACCGACGTAGAGAGGCTCTTTGGCGAGGATGGTGATGGCCCGTCCCGCCGTGGCCAGGGCCTGGCTGATACACTCCTCGATGAACTTGGGATAATGAGCCATGCCACAAACGAAGATGCCCTCCTTCATGAAGTCCATAGGGCGCATCTTGATGTGCGCTTCCAGGAAGAACCCCTCGTGCGATAGTGGCACCTCGAGCAACTTGGACATCTCCTCCGTACCCGCGGACGGCTCGATGGCCGTGCTCAATACCAGCAAATCGGGCTCGATGACCATCGGCCGGCGCAGTATGGGCTCCTGCACCGTCACCCGCAACTGACTGTTGTTATCGCTCTTTTTCGTGTCCCCCACCGTTTCGACGATAGGCTTGGTGTCATCGTCGTAGCGTACAAAGAGCACGCCCCGCCGCCGCGCCTCGGTGTAGTACTGCTCGCGGAAGCCGTAGGTGATGATGTCCTTGTACAGCACAGTCACCCGACAATTGGGGCTGGCCACCTTGATGCGCATCGCGTTCTTGATGGTGCTGGTGCAGCAGATGCGGGA
>CAZPMV010000261.1:0-4737 GCA_964587335.1 uncultured Anaerolineales bacterium | reverse complement strand
GCCGCAAGTATACCTCAGCTCTGCTCACCCTGTCAAGGAAGCGGGCGAGGATAGCGCAATTTGACGCTGCCTGTCAACGCGCTATAATCATCAGATGGCGACAGGGAACCTTGAGCGCCCCTTGTTCGTCTGAGATACTGAATAGTGGCGATTCTGCTCGTAGTGACGACTTCAGTCGTCCAAATGGGGCAAACGCGACTGAAGTCGCTACTGCGAACCCTGCATAGGGACTCAGTCAAGCAAACGGATCCGAAAGCTTATGTCACCATCGTCATCGAATGACTCTCGTTACCGTCAATACCAGCGCACCCCGACGGGACAGCCGTCGCGTCCGGGGCAGCAACCGCAGTGGCAACAGCAGCAGCAAGCAGCACCGCAGCAGCGCCCAAAGACATCGGTGTTCCCAGGCATACTGGCGGCTAGCTTGCTCTTGGCCGCGCTGCTCTTCTTCCTCTTCGCCGGCGCCATGTTGGCCTACGCCTCCATCGCCCGCGAGCTGCCCTTGCCAGAAGAACTGGAGACCCGCACTGCCAGCTTCGCCAGCACCGAGATCTACGACCGAGAGG
Organism: uncultured Anaerolineales bacterium; assembly: GCA_964587335.1. Taxonomy (GTDB): domain Bacteria; phylum Chloroflexota; class Anaerolineae; order UBA3071; family UBA3071; genus UBA3071. Next base: position 4,171 of record CAZPMV010000261.1, on the reverse strand, counting down.
GCAACCTGCTCAATGAGATCTTCGATCCGACAAGCGGGCGGCGCACTCGCGTGCCGCTGGATCGCGTGTCTCTCTACCTGATCCAGGCCACCATCGCCACCGAGGACGCCAACTTCTACGAGCACGCCGGCGTGGACCCCGTGGCCCTGCTGCGCATCATCTACCACGCCGTGCGGGAACGAGAGGTCATCGGCGGCAGCACCATCCCCCAGCAGTTGGTCAAGCTGACCTTCCTCAGCCCTGAGCGCACCATCGTGCGCAAGGTCAAGGAAGGCATCCTGGCTGCGGAGATCACCCGCCGCTACCCTAAGGACACCGTCCTGGAGCTATACCTCAACGAGATCACCTACGGCAACCTGGCCGTGGGCATAGAGGCGGCAGCGCAGACTTACTTCAGCAAGAGCGCATCCGATCTGACGCTGGCCGAGGCCTCTCTGCTGGCCGGACTGCCCCAGGCTCCCAGCTACTACGATCCCTACAGTAACCTCTGGGAGCCCGACGGCAGCCCTGGCCCAGCCAAGCAGCGGCAGGGAGTTGTGCTGGGGCTGATGGTCAAACAGGGCTACATCACCCCGCAGGAAGCAGACGCCGCCTGGTTTCAGCAACTGGAACTCACTCCGCCCCGCTACCAGTTGAGAGCGCCCCACTTCGTCATGTACGTGCGCGGGCTGCTGGAGGCCGAGTTCGGTCCGGAGATGGTGTATAAGGGCGGCTTGCGCGTCTACACCACGCTCGACCCTGACCTGCAAGAACTAGCGCAGCGCGTGGCGCGCGAGCAGATTGACCGCCTGCAAGGACGTAACGTCAGCAACGCGGCGCTGGTCGCCCTGCAGCCTCAGACCGGCGAGATCCTGGCCATGCTGGGCAGCGTGGACTTCAACGACCCCGATATTGACGGGCAGGTGAATGTGACGCTGCGCCAGCGGCAGCCCGGCTCAGCCATCAAGCCGCTCACCTACCTGGCGACCTTCGAGAAACAGCCCGATTGGTGGACGCCGGCTACCCTCATCGAAGACGTGCGCACTGAGTTCCCCGACGGGGCCAACCCGCCCTACGTGCCGGTCAACTACGACGGCAAGGAACATGGCTGGGTCACCACGCGCTCAGCGTTGGCCAACTCCTACAACATCCCAGCCGTGAAGGCGCTGCAGCACGTGGGGGTGCCGGCGCTGCGTGACATGGCCTATCGTCTGGGCATCACCACCCTCACGCGACCGGACTACGGCCTCTCCCTCACGCTGGGTGGAGGCGAGGTGACCTTGCTGGAGATGACCGGAGCGTACGCAGCTTTCGCCAACGGCGGCGTGCGCGTGCCGCCTGTGGCCATCCTACACATCAAGAGAGCCGATGGACAGGTGCTGGCCGAGTACACGCCCCCGGCGGGCGAGCAAGTGATGTCGCCTCAGCACGCTTACCTCATCACCTCCATCCTGTCCGATAATGAGGCCCGCACACCAGCCCTCGGGGCCAACAGTTCGCTGCGACTCTCTCGCCCTGCGGCGGCCAAGACGGGCACCACCAACGATTTCCGCGACAACTGGACTGTTGGCTACACCCCGGAGCTGGCGGTTGGCGTCTGGGTGGGCAACAACGACAACTCAGAGATGACAGGAGTCTCCGGCATCACCGGCGCAGCGCCCATCTGGCACGATGTCATGGAGGGAGCGCTGGCTCACAGCGAGGTGCGGGATTTCCCCGTGCCCGAGGGTGTCCGCATCATCGAAATCTGCGAACTCACCGGCGCGGTGCCCGATTCCACCTGCCCACCCGACAAGCGCCGCCCCGAGGTCTTCGCCGAAGGGCAACTGCCGCCGGGGGCCGATAGCGAACACTACCGCGTGCTGGTGCTGCAACCCACCGACGGCGAGACGGTGCAAGGCATGGTGCACGTCGTCGGCAGGGTGCAGATCCCCGAATTCGACCACTACGTGGTGGAATACGGAGAGACACACGCGCCGCAAGCCTGGGGCAGGGTGGGCGAGCCCGGCCGCTCTCCCGTGGAGGCGGGGCTGCTGGCCGAGTGGGATACGCGTACCCTGAGCAAGGAGGGGCCGCACGTACTGCGTGTGGTGGCAGTGGATAAGGGCGGGCGACGCTACGAATCGGACGCCGTACGCCTGCAGGTGGTCATTCCCACTCCGACACCGGAACCCACATCCACAGCGACGGGCACGCCAACTTCGTCGCCCACAAGCACGTCCACGGTGACGACCACGCCGACGACCACTGCCACTCCTACCATCGCGGCCACGCTGACAGTGACGCCTACGGCGACCATCACCGCAACGCCAACGGCCACGCCAACGCCCAGCGCGGTTGTCACGCCAACCGACACGCCCACCCTCGCGCCTACGCCAACGCCGACGCCCGGTGCGGAAGTCACGGCAACGCCGACGGCGACGCCCACACCTACAGCAGCTCTCAACGCCCGCATCGACCAGCCACTGACAGACAGCACAGTCAGTGGGCGAGTGCAAATCTGGGGCGAGGCAGCGGGCAGCGGCTTTGCCGGCTACAGGCTGGAGTATGGTGTAGGCCTGCTGCCCGACACGTGGCAGCCCATTGCCGAAGGAACCACCCCGATGATCAGCGGCCTGTTGGGACGCTGGCCCACGTTGGGCCTCGACGATGGCGACTACACGCTACGACTGACCGTATTCGACGGCGCCGTCCGTGAGGAAGCGGACTCGATTCCCGTGAAGGTGGACAACACGGCGCCGGTGGTCCAATGGGTGTTCCCTGCCGAAGGGGCACTGCTGGATGCGGGGCTAGTGCGTCTGGTGGCGGAAGCATCGGACAACCTGGGGCTGGCACAGGTGGATTTCTTCGTGGGCGAGGAGTTGGTGGGCAGCGTCGCTGCGCCGCCGTTTGCCGTGGATTGGCAGGCCACGGCGGGAAGCCATAGGCTCAAGGTTGAAGCCCATGACCGTGCAGGCAGCACCGCGATCAGCGTAATAAGAGTAAACGTGCAGTAGCGCTGGAAGCCAAAACCCCGGTTCCTCAAGGGAACCGGGGTTCTTTGTTTCACATCAGCTCATGCACGCCAGCGTCATAGGCATCACTGTGATGTGACGGACAGAAAACACAGGGGGTTGCGATGAACGCGGTCGTAGCGGATCTCGAAGTGCAGATGTACGCCAGTGGTCATCCCTGTCGCCCCTGCAGCACCGATCCGCTGGCCTTGCGCCACAACAGCTCCCGGCTGCACCGAAATACTGCTCAAATGAGCATACAGGGTGCTGAAGCCATTTCCGTGGTTGATGACGACGTAGCTCCCGTAGCCACCATTATAACCGCCAACCTGGGCAACCGACACGGTGCCTGAGTCAGATGCCAGCACCGGCGTCCCCAGCCATGCACTGATATCTATGCCCTTATGGGGCCACGGCCGCGGTGTGCCACCCGGCCTACCACCAATCGTCGTAGTATTGAACCAATCCAGTATCTGTATGCTTCCGCTGACCGGCCAGGCGAAGCGTCCAGTGCCCACGCTGCTGGGCTCCGACGGTTCGCCTGCGTAGGCCGAGATCTTTGTCAGGATGTTCTCTTTCACGCCGCCGGGGATAATCAGCACCTGCCCTGGCGTCAGGGGCGAGTTCTTTTCTTCCAGCCCGTTGAGCTCCCAGCCCGAGATGTCTTCCGCCTGCACCTTGTACTTCCAGGCGATGTCATCGAGGGTATCCCCTTCCTCTACAGTGTAATGCACGCCATCCACGGGCAAGATCATCAACTCCTGACCCACCCGTAGCAACTGGGGGCACAACTCCAATCCCCCTGCCCACATCACCGTATCCAGCGTCAATCCATATCCGTCAGCGATGCCGCTGAGCGTATCTCCTGCCTGGACCGTATAGGTGATGATCCCGAGGCGGGGGCGATCGGGGATGGTGGTGAAGGGGACAGCCGCTCGCATCAGCGAATCGCCCGATCCCAGCCGGCTGCCGCCTCGGTTGGGCCAGAACGAGATCAGGGGCAATGGTTCATCCTCAAGAGCTGTGGCCGAGGGCTGAGGTGGCTCAGGACGCGTCAACTCCCACCGCGGCATGTTCACCTGGCTGAGGAGAAGCACCAGCGCGACCACAAGGACAACGGCCACGTGGGAGGCCAGTCGCACCGGGGTGAAATCGCTGAAATAGCCGCGCACGAACGCGGCGAACTCAGTCCAGACGTC
>CAZPMV010000260.1:0-4777 GCA_964587335.1 uncultured Anaerolineales bacterium | reverse complement strand
GGAGTGCCGTCAAAACGCCACTCCCCTACGCTCCGTGGCTTACTACGAACATCGTCAACGCAATGGCAGGAGACTCTGCAGCCGACAGTTGTGCGCCCCAAGAAGGACGCCCCCTGATGCGTAGACACGCACGACGATCATCAACGAGACTAGAATGCCAGAGATGACTCCTGAAGAACGTTTCCTCACAGTGATGAAACTTCAAGAACCGGATCGGGTGCCCGCCGGCCCCTGGCTGACCAGTGCCTTCTACAGCAACTACTACGGGACCGATCATAGCCAATGGTACTCGGATCGAGAGATACAACTCAGAGCTATGGTCGAGTTCTACACTCGTTTCCCCGACATGCAGTACTTCCCCGGCTTTCGCGCTTCCTACGGCTCCACCGTGGAAGCCTCCGCCCTGGGCTGTGAGATCGTCACCCTGCCCGGCCAATCGCCCCACGCCAACCCGGCAGTGCACGATCTGAAAGTCGATGTCCCCAAGCTCAGGGTGCCGGACCCGGAACGAGACGGGCGGATGCCCATGGTGGTCGATCACTATCGCTGGCTGGCCGAAACACTCCCAGAGTATGGGTATGAGATCACTGCCGGCTTCCTGCATGCCCCCTTCGACGTCGCCACGCTCGTGCGAGGGACCACCGACCTGCTGATGGAGCTCTACCTCGATCCCGAAGGCGTGCACGCGCTGCTGGAGGTCGTGACCGAGGCATGCATCGTGTTCATGAAGGCCCAGTACGCAGCCAGCGGCCAGACCATGCGCCAGATCATGTTCTCCGATGATGCCGGGGCGCAGCTATCGCCACGGCACTGGGAGGAGTTCTCCGGGCGCTACATCAAGCGCTTAGTAGAAGCCATGCCCAAGGGCGTTTTTGTTATCGCCCACAACTGTGATCGGGTCAGCCACATCATCGACATGTACCCCGACACCGGCATCGACGCACTCCATCTGGCTCCGGAGATCGACATCGGCGAGGCTAAGCAACGCGTCGGCGACCGGCTGTGCCTGATCGGCAACATGCACCAGTTGCAGACCCTGCTCAACGGCACGCCGGCGGAAGTCGAAGAGGAATGCCGGGAGATGATTGCCAAGGCTGGCCCCGGCGGCGGCTACATCCTCAGCGCGTCCGGCTGCCTCAGCGAGGGCACTCCCTTGGAGAACATCGAGGCGATGGTGCGGACAGCCGAGAAGTACGGCCACTATCCCATCTCCGTGTAGGCTAGGAGTTCGCTCTCGCTATGACAACCGACACTATGCGCGCTGTCGTATACCTGGAGCCTGGCGTGCTGGAATTGCGCCAGGTGCCTATCCCAAGCGTTGCCCCTGACAGCATTCTGGTGCAAGTTCGCGTCGCGCTCACCTGCGGAACGGACGTCAAAACCTACCGCAGAGGCCATCCCAAGATCCTTCCGCCGACACTGTTCGGCCACGAGTTCGCCGGTGACGTGGTGGCCGTAGGCCAGGAGGTGCAGGGGTTCGAACCCGGCATGCGCGTTGTGGCCGGCAACTCAGCGCCCTGCAACCTCTGCTTCTACTGCAAGCACGGTCAACAGAACCTCTGCGACAATCTGCTGATCAACCTCGGAGCCTTCGCCGAGTACATCCAAGTGCCCGGTCCCATTGTGCGCCAGAACACCTACCGAATTCCAGACACTCTTCCCTACCGCAATGCGGCGTTGATGGAACCGTTGGCCTGCGTCGTGCATGGCCAGGACCTGGTGCAGATCCACCCGGGGGAGACCGTGATCATCGTTGGCGCCGGAGGCCCCATTGGGCTGATGCACCTGCAGTTGGCGCTGCGACAGGGCGCCGTGCAGGTGATCGCCGTTGACATCAAGGACGAGCGGCTGGTGGTGGCCAAGCGGCTCGGAGCGACCCGCATAGTCAACCCTGAGCGCGAGGATCCGGTGGCGGTAGTGCGTGACCTGACCGACGGGCGAGGGGCTGACGTGGCCATCGAAAGCGCCGGCGCCAAGGTCACCTGGCTGACAGCAGTCGCTGCTGTACGCAAGGGCGGACGAGTGCTGTGGTTTGGTGGGCTGCCCAGCGGTACTCGAATCGAGGTGGACGCTGTCCGTCTGCACTACGACGAACTGACGCTGATCGGCCCGTATCATCTCACGCCGAGGGACTGCTTCCGGGCGCTGCGGTTGATCGAAGCGGGCGTAATAGACGCTGACGCGCTGATCACACACGAACTGCCGCTGGAGCGATTGGAAGAAGCGCTGCAGATGATGATGGAAGGGCAATGCGTCAAGACGGCGATCGTGCCCGGCTGACGGAGAAGAGCAAGTGACCAAGACAATGATGATGACATGATGAAAGTCGCGGTCTACTACAACAACCGTGACGTGCGCCTGGAGGAACGTCCGATACCACAGATCGGCCCTGGGGAGCTGTTGGTCAAAGTCGAAGCCTGCGGGCTCTGCGGCGGCGACACGATGGAGTGGTACCTGCTGCACAAGGCTCCGATCATCCTGGGCCACGAGCCAACCGGCACGATCGTCGAGGTGGGCGAAGGCGTCAAGAAGTTCAAGGAGGGCGACCGCGTCTACGTGCATCATCACGTGGGATGTATGGCCTGCCACTACTGCCAGCGTGGCGACTTCACCATGTGTGAGCACTTCACGCAGGTGCACATCGAACCTGGGGGCTTCGCAGAGTATTTCCGGGTGCCAGCCGAGTTAGTACGGCTGGACACGCACCGCTTGCCTGACCATGTCTCCTTTGAAGAAGGTACCCTGATCGAACCGCTGGCCTGCGTACTCAAGGGGATAAAAGTGGCGGGCATCCAGCCGGGCGACAGTGTCGCCGTGATCGGCACAGGACTGATGGGCCTGGGATTCATCCAGTTTGCCCGCATGTGGGGGGCGGCGAAGATTTTCGCCTTCGACTTCTCAGAGTGGCGGCTGCAGAAGGCACGGAGGCTGGGCGCCGATCACACCATCAACCCCAAAGCGGAGGATAGCAAGGCAAGGCTCTTCGAACTGAACGACGGCCGTGGAGCCGACTCAGTCATCGTGACGCCGAATCAACTGGCGCCAGTGGAGTTCGGTTTGAGTCTGGCTGGCAAGGGGGCAACAGTGCACGTGTTCGCTCCGCCACCGCCCGATTCCGAACTCAAACTGAACCTCAACGACTTCTTCTTCCGGCAGCTCACGCTGACGACCACCTATTCCACAACGCACATTGAGACCCGGCAGGTGCTGGACTTTCTGGCCAGTGGCCACATCGCCACGCAGGAGTTGATCACCCATCGCTTCGGGCTGGATCGGGTGGCCGATGCAATCCAGTTGCTGCAACAAGCAGGCGAATCCCTGAAAATCGTCATTACCACAACCCTCACGACTGAATAGAACTGTGTCAGTGGGATGAAACATGGACAGACTCAAAGTAGGCTTGATCGGCGCATCCTTCCCCAACTTCGCGGCAGAGCGGTACGGCATCTACCCGCGGGCAACAGCGATACTGGAGGAACTGGCCACGGAATGGGATTTCGACCTAGTCACAGTAGCGGAACCCGTTCAGACCGCCGGGCAGGCCGAGACGGCCCAGCGACAACTGGAGGACGCTGGCGCTGACTTCGTCCTCGTGCAAGCGAGTTCCTTCGCCATGGGTGACGTCATCCTTCCGCTGGCCCGGATGGACGTTCCCCTGGGCCTATGGGCCGTGCCGGAGCCTTCGCTGGACGGAGAGATCCCGCTCAACTCGTTCACCGGATTCAACATGCTCGCCAGCATCGTACGGCTGAATTTCCCCGAGCGACGCTTCCCATTCAAGTGGTTCTACGGCGAACCCGACGACGACCAGTTCCGCCGCCGCCTGCGGCTGACCGTGCAGGCGCTGACCGCCCTGAAGCGGCTGCGCCAAACTCGCATTGCGCTGATAGGCGACATTGCGCCGACTTTCTACAACTTCACCTACAATGCCGACTCCATCGCGGCGCGCTTGGGAGTGCGCGTAGAGCAGCGCTCGTTGGACGAGGTCTTCGAGAGAGTACCTCGGTATGAGACAGGGCAGGTGTCAGCCCTCGTGACCGAGATGGCGGGGCGAGCGGCAAACGTGGCAGTGAGCAGAGACTGGCTGGAACTCACCGGCCGTGTCACTCTGGCGATTCGTGACCTGGCCGATCAAGGGAGCTACAGTGCGCTGGCTTTACGTTGCTTTCCCGAGTTCCAGAGCGAGTTGGGCGGCTTCGGCCCATGTGCTGCAGTGAGTTGGCTGAATGACACAGGCCTGGTGACCTCGTGTGAAGGCGACGTGCTCGGTGCGCTCAGCATGCTCGCCCTCCACTTCCTCAGCAACGAACCCACGACCTTGCTGGACCTGGTGGCCGTTGTGGAGGCGGAAGGCCAGGGTCTGGTCCAGTTCTGGCATTGCGGCCCCACTGCGGCGAGCCTGGCCGACGAGGCTGGTCTGCGGCTCATCTATCATCCCACGCTGGACCGAGCCAGCCCGCCCGACAAACCGCCCAGCGGCGCCGCTGCCGACCTGGTTCTGGCCCCTGGCCCGGCCACGATCATGCGCTTCAGCTCGGGCACTGACCGTGCATTCCTAATGACAGGCGACATCGTGGAAGGCCCCACGAGAGGCTATGACGGCAGCCGGGGCTGGCTGAGCAACCTGCGCATCAACGGCGAGCCAGCGAGCATCCCGGACCTCATGGAGACGATGGCCTACCACGGCCTGCCCCACCACTACCCGCTGGCTCTGGGCGAGTGGGCTGAGACATTGCGCGAGCTGGCTGGATGGTCGGGGATAGACATCCTGGAGAGA
>CAZPMV010000259.1:0-4786 GCA_964587335.1 uncultured Anaerolineales bacterium | reverse complement strand
TCTCCTAACTCAACTGTTCCCTCCCAACTCAACTGCAACTGAGAGCCACCCCGCACGCATTCACCGAATCGCCTCGAGGACCTCGTCGAGGGTCTCGCAGTAGAGATCGCACAGCGCTCTGGCGCCGCTTTCGACGATGTTGCCGCCGCTGACGCCGATGGTGGGCAGTCCAGCCAGCCGGATCGAGCAGACCCCAGCGCCGCTGTCCTCAATGCCCACGACCGAGTTCCGGTCGTCAAAGTCCATGCCCAGCCCCACCCGAAAGGCTTCGGCGTACAACCAGGGATGCGGCTTGGGCGAAAGCTCGCCCAGTGTACCCATTTTCCCCTTGCGCAGCGGGAAGCCGGCGGTGATGAAAGCATCGTAGAATGGTTCTGGATCGCCCATGCCCAGGGTTCTGAACGCCGAGAGGATCTCAGGATAGGCCTTCTCGTAGAGACCAGAACTAACCAGACCAATGCGGACTCCCATTGCCTTCAACTCGTAGAGGAACTCCTTGAGCCCCGGCGAGGGCACAAAGGCATCTGAGCTTCCCCGCCCCGCCGCGATCTCCCGCATTTCGCGATGAGTGTGTTCGAAGTAGTGGGTGCGTGCGTCTTCCACCCTCCTGCCAGGGCAGTACTTCTCGATGCAGTACGCCAGGTGTTCAGACACGCTGTGTCCGGAAACGTAGGGCAGATCGGCATCCTCCAACTCGAAATCGGGATCGCCCAGCAAGCTGGCGGTGGTTTTCCGAATGATCCCGATCCAGAATGACTCACTGCGCACGCTCGTTCCGTCCAGATCCATCAGGACGGCCTGGACGGGCTTTTGCAGCCTCACTGGATGCACGGGGTAGTAGGCGGGATAGCCCATCGCCGACTTGACGTACGCCAGCGTATGCTTCTCGAAAGCAATGAACTCCACCTTCCCGTCGCCGGTGGCCGTGATGGAGACGACACCGTTCCGACCGACCTTGAAAACGGCGTCACTGCACTCGGTCAGCGGTATCAGACGTGAATCGTCTGAAAACGAGCCGAGATTGGGGATCGACACGAGATGGGCCATCGTTTCTCCTTTCTGGTGCAGATCATATCTCACACGGCCAAGTGGTTGTGCGGCGCCCCTTGGGTGGAGCAGCGATTACTTCGACCTCGGAGGTTCACTGGCCTCCACGATCGTTGCTGCTGGTGATGCTTGACCCTGAAACTTGACTTTCTGTCGTCTTTCAGTATAATGCCATTGTCAGCGGGTGTAGTTCAGTGGTAGAACGACAGCTTCCCAAGCTGTATGTCGTGGGTTCGAGTCCCATCACCCGCTCCTTCTGGCGGATAGCGGGTAGTCGATCTGCTCATGGCCAGGCTGGAAGGCGGCAGTGAGCTATCGGCCATCTGCCATGAGCCACAATCGGGGATCGTCTAATGGCAGGACAGAGGACTTTGAATCCTCCGATCGAGGTTCGAATCCTCGTCCCCGAGCCAAACCATCAGGAATCCGGCTAGCAGAGGTTTCTGCCAGTCGGATTTCTGATTCCCACGGCTGAACTCTTGCCTACGGCGAGAAGGCAAGCTGCGTCCTCACACCCTTCCGTTCTTTCCGCTTCCCCGCTGACAAGTACGCCCACATGGGGCTAAACAACGCCCCTACAACCGCGTCCCCTCCAGCTCTTGTTGGAACTGGATGGTGTACAGCTCCGCATAGAGCCCCTCTTGGGCCAGGAGCTGGACGTGGGTGCCCTGCTCCACCAGCCGCCCCTCGTCCAGTACCAGGATCTTGTCCGCGGCAAGGATGGTGGACAGCCGGTGGGCGATGACCAGACTGGTCCGCCCCTCAAACAGCGGGGCCAGCGCCGCCTGGATCAGGGCCTCGCTGCTGGAATCCAGGTGCGACGTGGCCTCGTCCAGAATCAGGATACGGGGATCTTTGAGGATGACGCGAGCGATGGCCAGCCGCTGCTTCTCGCCTCCGCTGAGCCGGTAGCCCCGCTCACCGGTGAGCGTGTCGTAGCCCTCGGGCAGGCCAGCGATCAGGTCGTGGATGTGAGCCGCGCGGCAGGCCGCTTCCAGTTCCTCCTGCGTGGCATCGGGCCGGGCGTAGAGCAGGTTGGCCCGCACCGTGTCGTGGAAGAGGTAGGTCTCCTGGGTGACCACACCGATCTGCTGCGCCAGGGACTCGAGCTGCACATCGCGCAGATCGCGTCCATCGAGCGTGATCCGCCCCTCGGTGGGGTCGTACAGCCGCGGCAGCAGATAGGTGACCGTGGTCTTGCCCGCGCCGCTGGGCCCCACCAGGGCCACCAACTGCCCCGGCTCCATCTCAAAGGAGAGGTGGTGCAACGCCCAGGGCCGGCTGACCACGGGTGCGAGCGTCTCCTCCGAACCATCCCTGTTCCGACCGCTCTTCCGGGGCCTCTGACCCTCCGCCGCATCGCCGCGGCCGGGCTGGTAGACGAAGGAGACATCCTCGAAGCAAACCTGCCCGGCGACGTCCTCCAACTCCACGGCGCCGGGCCGGTCCCGGATCTCCACCGACAGGTCCAGGTACTCGAACACCCGCTCGAAGCTGACCATGGAGGTGGCAAACGCCACCTGCACGTTGGACAGCGCCGAGATGGGGCCGAACAGCCGCGTGAGATAGGCCGCGAAGGCCACGATGGTGCCCACGGTAAGGGCCTCGCCCAGCACCAGGTGGCCGCCCACCCAGTAGATCAGCGCCGTGCCCACCGCGCTGGCCACACGTAGCCCCAGGAAGAACCAGCGCCCCACCAATGCCCGCCGCACGCCGATGTCGCGCACCTTGCGGTTGGTGTCCCGAAAGCGCTCCACCTCCTGCCGTTGCCGGCCGAAGGTCTTGACCAACAGCGCGCCGTTGATGCTCAGCGTCTCGCTGATGATGCTGCTCATGTCGGCGCGGTACTCCATGGACTGCCTCCGGATGGTGCGCAGCAAACGGCCCACCCTCCGCGTCGGCAACAGGAACAGCGGCAGCACCAGCACCGCCAGCAGCGCCAGTCGCCACTCGATGGACACCATCACCACCAGCGTCGATACCAGCGTGACAACGTTGGTCACGATGTTGGGCAGCGTGCTGGTGACGGCACTCTGGGCGCCGACGACATCGTTGTTCAGCCGGGAGAGGATCTCGCCCGACTTGGTGTGGGTGAAGAAGCGCAAGGACAAACGCTGCACATGGGTATACAGTTGCTGGCGGAGGTCGAAGATGACTCCCTCACCCATCCGGGCACTGAGGTAACGCTGGGCGACGCCGATGAGGCCGCTGAGCAGCGGGATGCCGATCATGCCCAGCGCCAGCAGGTTGAGCCGGGCCACGTCACGTCCGGGCAGGACGGTGTCGATTAGTTCGCGATACAGTAGCGGCGGCACCAACCCCACCAGCGAGTCGGCGATGATGACCACCAGCATCAGCGACAGCGTGCCCACGTAGGGCCGGGCGTAGCCCAGCACGCGGCCCAGCAGCCGCCGGTCGACCTGCGGACGGGCCTGCGACTCGTCGTAGCGCAGGTAGCTCCCCCACCCTCCACGATACATGTCTTTGCGCCTCCACAATCTCCCGTAGGGGCTGGTCTCGCGTACGGGCGGGTCTGAGACCCACCCCTACACCTGACACCCGCACCTACACCCGCACCTACACCCGACACCCACACCTACACCCGAGACCAGCCCCCACAATCGTCGAAGGCCACCAGGTAGTCACCGAGCCACCCGCTGGCCACGGCCGCGTGATCCGCAAGCAGCCCGCGCAGCCCCACTTCCTTGTCATTCTACCGCAGAAACCAGGTTGCTCCCGGGAACCCCGCGGGATTCCATCGAAGTCTGCTTGGAGAAGCAGAGCCGCTACAGAACAATGGCCAGGAACATCTTGTGCATACGCGCCTCCAGGATGTGGCCTCTGGGCAGGCCGACCTGTTCGTCCTGTGACCGCAGTGACTCCTGCCATCCCTCCTCATCATAGGGGCAGGTTAGGCCTGAGTCGCCCTTGTCGCCCACGAAGTAGATGTACAACAGGCGGGCGGAGACGCCATGCTCGTTCAAGAAGTAGAGGGCAGCGACCCGGTTGCAGTACTGGTAGTAGCCATGCAGCCAATCCCGATCCTCGGGCACGCCCAAAGCTTGCTTGGTCTCGCCGAAAGCACGTTCGATCTTGCCAAGACCGCCACGAGGTGACGCCTTGCAGTCGGACCGGAGCTCCTGCAAGTTTGCCTTGGCTTCCACCAACAGCCATTCTTCCACACCTCCGAGACGGATCTGGCCCACTGCGTCCCAGTTGTGGATGCCCCCTCTTTGAGGCCACCACTGCTTCCATGCGGCATGCGCCGGGTGGTTTTGAGGGAGGAAACCTAGACCTTTGAGCTCAGCATCAGGCCAAGTCTCATTCGCATTAAAGCGGAAGTCCTCCCAGTCGATGCTATCTCCGCCTACAACCGCCAGGATTCGTCTGTCGAGTTCGTGTCGGTGCCTGCCCAGGAAACGCAGAAGGTGACACTCGCTCCCGTACCCGCAGCCCATCTTTCCCATCGGTCAGTTCCTCCTCACACGGATCTGACAATCCTCCTCGACTTCCAACAGCCCCTCGTCGCCCAGTGCGTCGAAAGTCAAGCCGTCCTTCTCATAAGGCACTCCGGGATTCGCCGGACTTCAAGATTATATCAGAATCCTCGAATAAAGGGAAAAAGGGATTCCGGCCGAAATCAGCGCTGCCCCACGCCAGGTGCACGCGGCTTTGACCATCCCATCGGCCTGTGATAGAATGCGGCGGTTCAGCCAGTCGCTGCACAAACGACAACGTC
>CAZPMV010000258.1:1169-4795 GCA_964587335.1 uncultured Anaerolineales bacterium | reverse complement strand
TAGAACCCGCCTGCCAGCGGCAGGATCATGAGGCCTTCCGGCTTGACGCGCATCGTCCAGGTTCCGAGAATGTCCTGGTTGAAAGCCACGCTATTGCTGAAGAGAGCGTAGAGCCCAACCCCCAGCAGCGCTGTCGTGCGACCATGCAGTCGTCTGGCCAGCCCGTAGAGCGCCAGCGCGTTAGCCAGGGTCCACAGGAGGTCCAGCAGGTAGACCGTGCGAGTAGACGAGCCGAAGACCGCCTGCGCCGCGGCGTGAATGTAAAACTCCAGCGGCGTGTGATGATCCCAGACGTCGCGGTAGAACACCTGGCCGTCCCGCAGCGCATCGGCGAACACCGCGCTGATAGCCTGATCGCTGCCAATGGGCTCCCAGAACGAGGGAATGCGGATGACAACCGCTAGCAGCAGCACGGTCAGCAGCGCCAGCAGTTCGCCTATCGCCCATCGCCTATCGCTTATCGCCACTCGCATACCCCGCACCACTCATTGCCTTCGGCCTTACCGGCCTTACCGCCTCGTGCATCCCTCTTCTTGCCCCGTGCACCCTGCCTGATCTGCTGATTTGCCGATTCGCTGATTCGCTGATTCGCTACAGATCCCCCCGCTTGGCCTGTTCGATCATGTAGTCCGAACTGTAGGCCGCCAGCGTCTGGATGGTGAGGGCGGGATTGGCCGCTCCGCCAGTGACGAAGCCGGAACTGTCGGCGACGAAGAGGTTAGGCACGTCGTGACTCTGGCACCAGCGATTGAGCACCGACTTCTGAGAATCATCCCCCATGCGACAGGTGCCCAGGTAGTGGGAACTGCCGCCGGGCTTGTGCGTGGGCTCGCCGATGTCCACCGCGCCTGCGGCCTCCAGTAGCTCCACCGTGTGGGCCTTGATGGCCTTGAGCATCGCCTGGTCGTTGGGTCCCAGACTGTTGGTGATGCGGGGCACGGGTACGCCGTAGTTGTCCACCACCTTCGGATCCAGTGTCACCGTATTGTTGACGTCAGGCAACTGCTCGCCCACAGTAGCGGTACCCATTATGCGCCCGAAGACGCGGCGCATAGCATTTTTGTGCTCCAGGCCCCAGCCGGGGACCTTGCGCGCCGTGGAGTAGGGCCAAAGCCAGCCGTTGTTCACCTCGAAGGTCCAGCCGCGCACGAAATCGTGTTCGGGACGCGTTTCGTAGAAGTGCTCGATCATGCCGCCGCCGTGCGGGCCCCGATAAGGGTCGAGCCGCTGCTCGAACACTGCCTTGGTGAATACCGCCAGGTGCTCGGTGAAATACTTGCCCACTAGCCCGCTGGAATTGGCCAGTCCCTGCGGAAACAGCGACGATTTGGAGAGCAGCAGTAGACGAGGGGATTCCACGGCATTGGCCGCCAGCACCACCAGCCGCGCCTCCTGCTCCTGCTCCTGCCCGTCGGAGTCGAAGTAGATGACGCTGTGAGCGCGGCCCTGCCCATCCACGGTAATCTCCCGCGCCGTGCAGAGCGATCGCACCTCCACCCGCCCCGTCGCTTCCGCCTTGCGGATGTAGGTCACGTCCGCGGTGCCCTTGGCCCCGATGGGACAGCCGGTGACGGTGGTCGCGCCGCAGCGCACGCAGGCTGGCCGGCCATCGTAGGCCACAGAATTGATCGCCAGAGGCGAAGGCCACAGTTCCCAGCCCAGTTTCCGTGCGCCTTGCTGGATGGTTTGGCTGGCGCAGTTGAAGCCGAAGGGAGGCAGCGGGTAGGGGCCGCGTACCGCTTCGCCCGCCGCTCCCGCTCGGCCCGCCACCCCCAGTTCCCGCTCCACCTCATCGTAGTACGGCGCCAGGTCCTCGTAGGTGATGGGCCAATCGTCGGCCACGCCATCAATGCTGCGCACCCGGAAATCGGAGACGTGGAAACGGCGGGAGATGCCGGTGTAGACCAACGTCGAGCCGCCGACCCCTTTGATGCGGCTGAAGTGGAACCACGGCCCGTCGCTCCAGGTGTAGAGATCGCGGCGTGGGTCCTGGGGCTCGAACAGCGCGGGCCCGGCCACTTCGAAATCATGTTGGCGAGTCGGGTAGTCCTTGGCCGGGTTGAAGCGCGGCCCTGCCTCCAGCACGACAACGCTGAACCCCGCCACACCCAGCTTCTTGGCCACCACTGCCCCCGCTGCCCCCGCGCCGATGACGCAGACGTCTACGGAGTCGGGTTTCTTTCTCAGAACCATTCAATCCTCCATCAACTCAAGGAGAACCACAGATCACACGGATTTCACTGATTGGTCTTCTGTGTAATTAGATCGGATCTGTGGTTGCCCCCCGTCTTGCCTCACCGCCTCGCCTGCGGCGGACAATCTTCGTAATGCGGATACCCTCGCGGCTGCGGCGGGCCGATGTAGCCCAGCATGTTCCAACTGATGGGGTTGGTATAGAAGCCGGCCAGCGTGTCCTCCCGCACGAAGCGGAAGAAGGCCGCACCCGCCCCCAGCCCGAAGAGGTCGTCGTAGGTCTTCTGCGCCTTGCGCCAGGCCCGTGCCCAGAGAGAGGTCACCGGGCGCAGCCGCATCTCCAGCGTCGCTTCAGTCACCTTCAGCACCTCTGTCCGCTGCTCCGCGCTGAGATCAATGAAGCGCTGCCCCCGCCCGAAGAGCCTACCGCTGGCCTCGTCTATCCAGCGCACGCCGCCGGCATAGCGCTGTCGCTCCGCCGCATCCCTGCTGAGCTTGCGATCAATGTAGCCAGCCACGTTTGCCTCTGTCGCACCCGGATTGTGGTCCGTGGGCACGATGAGGGCAGCGATGGCGGCCACGGTCACGTACTCGTGAGGGGAGAGCGCCAGGAGCGGAGCGGGAGAGGGGGAGACCTGGGGATGGGGAGAGGGGGAGACAAGGTGATCTGGTGAGAGTCCCCGTGTCTCCTTGTCTCCGAGTCTCCTTGTCCCTTTTCCAGTCGTGTATCCAAATCGCCCTGCAGGACGCCATGCAGCGATGGCCGTCAGGCTCACAAGCCCCCGCCGCAGAAACTCCCGCCGCGTTATCCCCTCACGTCTCATGCCCCTATCCCTTTCGCTGGAAGACGACCTGGGAGTCTCCCTTGACGGCCAAGGTGGCCGTTCCGCTTGCAAGCGTTGTGAATTGCTCGATCTCATGGTCTATCCTGTTGGAAAGCCACACTGTGAGCCGGAGCCAGCGAGTTGGAATTCTCCAGGGCTTGCTCCACAATGTTTCACTTGCAGACCCGTATTGCGATTATGGGCCACGTATGCTATAATAGCATTGCTAACCAACTACTTCGCTAGCCGATAGCAGCGCTCCAGGTGAAAACCAACCAGAAACATGCGTTTCCTGCAACCCGATGACGTTATGTTAAGGAGAGAACAATGCCTGAAGTTGCCCAATATACCCTCCCACCTGGGATTTCTCAAAACATGCTCCCCCAATTGCTGAAGGGCGAACTCAGCAGGGAAGTACTCCTCCAAGGGATAATCCGGCGCTTTGAACAGCGCTGCGGCGGTTCCCTGGAAGAGTTTGAAGCCCGTCTGGCCCGGGGCGAGGGTCCGGAGCATCCCCATTGGGAGGACTCGATCGAATGGCGGAACGCCGTGGAGTCCTTGCAGCGTACCCAGATGATACGGAGTCTGCTCCAATGGCTGCAGCATTCG
>CAZPMV010000258.1:0-1069 GCA_964587335.1 uncultured Anaerolineales bacterium | reverse complement strand
GGTCGCCGGTTTCGGTCTGATAAATGATCAATCCCACCTCTGCATCGTGGTACACCGGCTGCCACTCCGCCGGGATGGCCTCGCCTCGCGTCCATGGTTCCAATGGCGGGCGGCTGCGCAACTTGCGCGGCGAGACCACAACGTAGTTTGCCCCCTGCATCTTCGCATAGTGCTGGGCTAACACCGGAGTCGCGTAGGGCATGGGCACGTGCACGCCACCGGCGTAGAACGGCAATTGGCTGTGCACCGACATGATGCGCTTGTCGGGTGCAGGGTCGTGCGCAGCCAGCCATTCCCCTGCGCTCCGCTGATCCAGGTCAAGCACCCCTCGCGGCGGTCGGAAGGCCAGCACGCCCCCCTGAACGGAATGCAGCACGACAGCCAAGGTCACCACCAGGAGCACCGAGAGCGCCGCTTCCGCCCAGCGCGGCCGTGCCCTCCACGTCTCCCGCGCCCAACGGTAACCCGCCGAGAGCCCCATGCCGCCACACAGTGCCACGTACCCCGTCAGCGGCGTCAGGTAGCGGGTGTAGACACGCGGCACCAGGCTGATCACCGCCACCACCGGCAGCAGGAAGGCCAGCAGGAAACCCGCCCTGGCCAACGATTGCCGATCCCAACCGCTCCAGGAAACGGCAAGCAGCGCCATCGCTGCCAGCGGCTTCACCATCCAGGGCAGCAGGAACAGCAAAGTGGCAAAGAATAGCATCGCAAGTCCACCTTGCCGCAGCCGTACGACGTCCCAATGCCCGGCCAGCAAGCCGAAGAGGGCCAGCACCACAGCCAGCGGGGAAGCGATCTCTGTCAGGAAATGCTTGGCCTCATCCCGCAGCCCCTGCAATGCACCGCTCAGACGCTCGACAAGCGACAATCCCGCATCCGCTGGCGGCTGGCTGATCAGTTGGTTGCGAAACAGGAACGGACCGGCCGGCTCGCCCGCAGACGTGAGGCCATACGCCGCCTCGGTGTAACTCATCCCCGCCGCCAAGCGCTGGGCGGTGACGAAGTTGGGAACGGACTTGGTCTCCCATATCAGGCGACCTGCCTGCCCGCTCAGCCAGACCACGTA
>CAZPMV010000257.1:0-4819 GCA_964587335.1 uncultured Anaerolineales bacterium | reverse complement strand
ATTGGCTATCCTTTGAAAAACCTTGTGACGAATTCCAACTCTCAGGACTGGCACCCGCTGTGCTCGCCGACGAATGACGGACGACGGATGACCATGATCGGTCGTCCCTCTTTGGTCATTCGTCAGGTCGGGAGTCTGCGGGACCAGTGTCGAGACTCGCTGCGAGTACTGCCCGCGCGGCCTCCATGTCAGTTACGAGCACGTTGACGTGTCCGCCGCGCAGCGCGCCCAGTATCGCGCCGGTCTTTTCCACTCCTCCGGCGACGGCGATGACGGTGGGCATGGCCTGAAGTTGCTCCAAGTGGAGGGCAATCAGTCGCTCCTCCAACCCGCAAGCGACTGGCTTCCCGTAGATGTCGAAGAAGTGTCCGATGATGTCGCCCACGGCCCCCCTGGAGCGCAGGTCACGGACAGCGTCGTAGTTACAGTATCCCAGTTGGAACAAGACCATGTCCTCGCCCGTGCTGCCTATGCCCACCAAGCCCACATTGCATTGGGCTGCTCTCTGCAAAGTGGCGGCAATCTGGGAATCCCGCAACAGCGCTGCGCGGCCTTCAGCGCTCTCCACCACGACCGGCGTGAACACGTGCTCTGCTTCACCGCCGCAGGACTCCGCTAGCCGCCAACTGACGTTGTAGGTGTCGAAACCCAGATCGGTTCCGCCGGCGCCGCCGACCATTTCCACGAAGATGCACTGGCCGTCAGGGTGGGGCTCCACAAAGCGAGGAATCTCCGCCAATGTGCGGCCCATGCCCAGGCCCACGACCAGGCCAGGCCGGAAGAAGGGCTGCAGATACCTGGCTGCAGCTTCTCCGAGACTGGCCCGCAGATGGGCGTCTTGCAGGGGGGTGGGCACAACGAAGGCATCCTTGAGAGCGAAGTGCTGGCGCAGTTCCCTTTCGAGTTCCAGGTGCGCGGTGGGTTTGGCAATGCGGAACTCGACGATGCCCTCGTCGCGGGCCTTTTTCAGCAGACGAGCCACTTTGACCCGGGGCATGTTGAGCCGGTCGCCGATGTCCTGCTGCGTAAGGTTTTCGATATAGTAGAGCCAGGCCACGCGTGCCAGAAGATCATCACGATCCATTGTCCTCACACTCCTACCCCTTTGGTCCGCAGCAGCACATTCGTGCCTCCGTAAGTCGGACGCTGTCTCAGTCAATCTGAACCCGATTCCAGGCCTCGAAGAGTATCTCTTTGAAAGGATGCGGAGCGAGAATGCGCGTGGGCATGTTGATGCGAGCCCCTTCGCCTTCGTCGGCCAAGATGATACTACCCGTTTCCAGGTCTTGCACCGTTGAGCGCACCCACACAGGGTTGTTCTCAAACATCTCAGGATGCGAGATGTGGACCGCTGGCAGCAAGTCCCACAAATAGAAGCGAGGCAGACCTTTTCCAATGGCGAGTGTCAGCAGCCACTGTCGCAAAACACGGTGCGTCTTGGGACCCCAGTGACGGATGCGCCTCAGGTCCAGCCAGGTGAACGAACCTTGCAGGCAGGTATGCGCGTTCATCAGCGTGACCGGGCAAGGGGCGTTGAGCACCGCATGGGCAGCCTCTGGTTCGCACGCTAGGTTGAGCTCGGCCACGCTGCGCCAGCCGATACGCAGGGGATGCAGGTAGCCGCCCATGATCGGGATGTGCTTAAGGTTACCGAAGAAGTTGTGGTCGAGTTCGGCGGCAGCGCGCAGATTGCCCAACGGACCGGTCGCCAGCAAGGTGATCTCACCGGGATGGGCCGCGGCAGTCTCGGCCAGGAAGCGGGCCGCCTCGGTGGGGGGCTGGCCCCGCTGGCCTTCGCCCTTGAAGAGCGGGATGTCTTCGCGCCTGATGTCGCGCAGCAACTGCTCCGTGAGCGGGTGAACCTGCTCAATGGGGCCGTTGCCAAATGTCGTGGTGATGCCCATCAGTTCGATGTCGGATCGCCCCAGCAGGTAGAGCAACGTCAGGCCGTCATCCACCTCCCGATAGGGCTGCCCCATCGTGTTGTCGCAGTCAAATATGACTCGTTCCGTCATTGAGATCTGCCTTTCTATGGTTTCAACAGTGTTCCTGAGACGTAGCCCATCACTGTGTGCTCATAGCAGCAGGTTCACCTGTGCCGCCACCCTCTGCATCCTTTGCTGCCTTTGCAGGGCGGTCTTCGCCAGCCCTAGCGATAGCCCGCGCATGTCGGGTTCAGGATTGGCCGTTTCGACGGTGCTGCGCCAGTGGGAGGGGATTGCATTTGTGCCATGTAGCGCTCCGGCGATGGCTCCGGCCACGGTGGCGTAGCTATCGCAGTCGCGTCCGTAGTTGACACAGCCGATGATGGCCTGCCGCAAGTCGCCATCGGCAGCGACGAGCATGCCCAGGGCTACGGCCAGCGTCTGGGCGGCTTCGGCACCCAGGGGACTGACCTGCAAACAGTCATAGTACTCGGAGCGCAGGCTGAATACGTCGCGGTGACGAGCGGCGGTGTCAACTGCCCTCCTGACGAGTGTCTCGTTCATCTCGAAGACATGGTCGTACCAGCGCCATTGGCGTGTCAGTTCCCCTTCGACGCGGTGCGCCTGGCAGGCTGCCAGTGCCTGGTCGACGATGGAAGCGACCGTCGCATCGGGGTGCATTGCCGTCGAGACGGCTGCAGCCGCTATCGCTGCCGAGTACTTCGCGTAGCCATCGCTGATGAAGTCCACCTCATAGGACAAGGCGAAGGCCCGCTCAGGATCGCAGGGGCAGATGAGGCCCAGCGGCGAGTTGGCCATGATGAAACCGTTGGTCGGCTGCCCTCCCCAGATGAGCTTTGCCTCGCCGTGTATGCCGGCCAAGACATACTCCTCCAAGAAGCCACGTTCCAGGTCAGTCTGAGCGGCATAATAGGCGTCGGTGCAGGCCTTGACGAAGTCACCGCGCCGGGGCAGGCCGCCGCGGGCGATGATGGCCTGGCACAGCAGGTGCTTGAGCCGGGTGTCGTCGGTGATGGTGCCGGGGGCAGTGGCGAAATGGGAGTGGAAATCGGGCGGTTGATCGTACGGCAGCAGGTTGTCAACGACGCAGTACGTTTCGACGATGCGTTCGTAGTGCCAGCCTTCCACAGGGCCGCCCATGGCATCGCCAATGGTACCCGCCAGCATGGAAGCGTAGATCTTGTCGAACAGTATTGTATCTTCGAGAGATTGGGAAACGCTCATTCTACGTGATGGGATGATTGTAGTCGTGCCACCGCGCCACCGAAGACCATGCGGCAGGCCGCCCTTGGCGTTGCCGAGGCCTGAAACGCCAGCAACGTGTCAAACCGAACCTCAGTGACGCAGGTATAAGTGCACACCAACATGGCGGAAAGCCTCTGGCACAACCAGGATCCGAGGATTCTTGCCGACGTAGCGTTCGGCACGTACTACGGCATCCTCGAAGGTCTTGGTTGGGATACACCCCATGCCACGCGCATAGCGCGGTTTGAGCGCACCGGGGATGAGCACTGCACTGGTCCGCTGGTGCGCGATGGCGCCCATGGAGATCATGGAAAGAGGATGCCCCGGATGGTAGGTATAGTTGAACCGGTACCTGTGAATGGCGTCGGGATCGTTCGCCAGTTCATCCTCAAACTGGAAGATGTCGGCGAAGTCAGTCGTCTCCTGGAGCTTCTCGTAGGCGCGCTCGTATGATGGGAACCAAGAACTGTTGAACCAACCATCACACACCGACGGCGCAATGATCACACCGCCTTCGCGAAACACGCCGTAGCATCTCGCCAGTTGCGCGCCGATGGCCTGCAACATGAAGATGGGATTGGTGCCCATGCCCGGCCCGTAGTGGAAGGCCCGAGGGAGCCCGTACACCACTACATCAAATGGCTTGGTCACGTCGAGTTCTACGCTGGTGCGCTGGTCTGCCAGCGGCCAGCTTGCCTTCTGCACCTCGTCCACGGCGCCAGCGTAGACTCCAAGCACCTGGGCGTGAGTCCCCACCACAGCGTCCACGGCGAAAAAGCGCTTCCCTATCCCCCGCTCCATGGCCTTGCCAATGGAGTCAAACTGCCGGCGCATGTGGCTGTGAGTGGATGCTGGGAGGAAGTCGTCACGGTGCATCGTAGATGGGCAGTGATGGCAACGGATGGAGCTCCACGTTGTTAGTCCAGTGACAGCCATCTTGTAGCCGCCGCTGTAGCCACCGTAGGGGTTTCCTTGCACGTGGCCAATGATGATAGGCAAGTCAGCCTCCGCAACCCGCCGGTTGCAGGTCACAGCATTGCCCATTTCATCGGTGCCCAGGTTCACGATACCGGCAGGGTCTTCTGCATCGTGCATCACCAGGCGATCGGGCCAGAAAGCATCTACGATGTCTTTGCCCAAGTACCAATACAGCTCTTCCAGGGTGTTCTTTCGATGGAGTCCCATAGCGCACAGCAGGGTGATGTCATCCAGGGCCACGCCAGCTTCCCGAAGGGTTTCCAGCATCAGAGGGATAGCCACTCGCCGGTGAGCTTGGGGGTGTGCGCCTCCCTTAACCCGGTCAGGAAAGGCGATGACCACTTTGTCACCGGGCTTGGCTAACTCTCGCAACGGCGGCATACCTACAGGGTTCTCCAACGCCTGGCGTGTTGCCTGCCAAGGGTCCACTTCCGGTGGGTCCACGTATGTCTCACCGTAGCGCACAACCGTGGCGCTGTCCGGCATCTGAACAGGAATCAGTTCATCGCCGTAGTCGAGCAAGACTTGCTGCATGATGGTTGTCTCCCTATGCCTCATGTATGTGGTAGTCAGACGGCGTGAGCTTATCTCACCCCCAGCAATTCCCGTTTTGGATAGACACCATTCGCCACCGGCAAGAATGGGACACG
>CAZPMV010000256.1:0-4820 GCA_964587335.1 uncultured Anaerolineales bacterium | reverse complement strand
AACGTCGGATTGTCAAACGTTGACTCGGAGACCCATCTGAGGTATAATCCTGTGGGAGCCAGTGTATCACGCGTTCGCCCAGGGGATTGGAGGCGGTCTCCTAACACCGTTTCCACCTGGAAGAGAAGACAGAGTAACGCTGGCCATGCCCAGAGATTAATTGTGCTTGGCAGATTGGTCATCATGCGCCATTCACCAATCTACCAGTGTACCAATCAACCAAGACTCGGCAGGCTGCAAGAGCTCGCAGTGGACCGTCGAGTCCAGCGGAAGCAAGCTACTGAGGAGGCAAACATGCATTGGTCAGTGAGAATCGCCCGCATCAAGGGCATTGACATCCGTCTACACATCACCTTTCTGTTCATCGTTGCCCTCTTTGCTGTGCAGTATTGGGACATGGGGGCGCGGGGCTGGCAAGGGGCGCTGTTCGGCGTCGCCTACGTGCTGCTGCTCTTCGCCTGTGTCGTGCTGCATGAACTGGGGCACAGCCTGGTGGCGCAGCGCTTCGGCGTGAAGGTACGTGATATCACGCTCTGGCCCATTGGCGGCGTGGCACGGATGGAGGACATCCCGCGCAAACCGTGGCAGGAGTTGGTCATGGCCGTCGCCGGGCCGGCGGTGAATTTCATCATCGCTGCTGTGTTGGGCGTGCTGGCCGTGTCTCTGTTGGCTGTGGGCGCGCTCGGCGACATCATGCGATTGCCAGAACTGATGCGGGAACCGGCCTGGCAGACGTTGCTGCTGTATCTGTTGGTCACCAACCTTTCACTGGGGCTATTCAACCTCATCCCAGCCTTTCCCATGGACGGCGGCCGGGTCTTGCGGGCGCTGCTGGCTATGGTGCTGCCTTACGTTCAGGCCACCCGCATCGCCGTGGTCGTGGGACAAGGCTTGGCGCTGGTGCTCGGTCTCGCCGGGCTACTCATTCCCGGTCAATACACACTGATGCTCATCGCCGTCTTCATCTTCTTCGGCGCAGGACAAGAAGGACAAACGGCGGCGGCTCGGGAGTTGCTGACAAACCTGAGGGTGCGTCAGGCCGCCAGCCGCAACACGCGCACAGTGTCGCCCTCGGATCGGCTATCGCACGTCGTGGACCTGACGCTGAGCACGCATCAGGCGGACTTCATGGTCATTGAGGGCGGGGAACTGGTGGGCGTCCTCTCGCGGGCCGTGGTGCTGGACGCGCTGCGTAGGTATGGCCCCGATGTGTCTGTAGGCCAGGTGATGTGCGCAGATCATCCCACGGTGGAGCCGGAAGATACGCTGCTGACTGCGCAGAAGAAAATGAGTGCTGCCGCCTGCCAGGCGCTGCCCGTGTTAGAGGGCGGAGAGCCGGTGGCGCTGCTCACCCTGGCGGACATCAACGAGGCCTACGCGCTGATGGCCATCAGCCCGCAGGCGCTGAACCGCAAGGGGCGCTAGCGTTTGTGGTTCGGTCATTGGAGTTTGATTGATGACATGGCTACTGCGGCGCGTTCTCGATCTGGTTGACGGCCTGGCGCGCTGGTACTACACGCGCAAGTACGGCACGTTGGCCGAGAGGATGGGCCGCGGCCCGGCTGAACCTGCTGACCGGCGCGGCTTCATCATCATCCAGATTGACGGCCTGGCCCACGAGTATCTGCAAGAAGCCATGGCCCGTGGGTATACGCCCACGTTGCAGCGGCTGCTCGGTTCCGGCGAGGTGCGGCTGGCCCGATGGCGCTGCGGCCTCCCCTCCAGCACGCCGGCCGTGCAGGCGGGGATCATGTTCGGCAACAACTGGGACGTGCCTTCCTTCCGCTGGTACGAGAAGAATCGCGGTCTCTCCGTGGTCTGCAAGCCGCCGGTGGTGGTGAGGCAAGTGCAGCAGCGCGTGGCCGCTGGCCGGGAAGGCATCCTCAACGGCGGCTCCAGCTACGTCAACATGTTCGACGGCGGGGCTCGCCTTTCCCTCTTCACCTTGGGCGCCTGGGGCAGGGATCGCTTCTTCGAGAACGTGCGCGGCTTCGGCTTCGTCCTCCTCTTTCTGTTGAGTCCCTGGCGCGCTCTGCGGACGGTCGGCGTGTCCATCGGCGAGTACCTGCGAGACCTCTGGGGGCGGCTGGCCTCCCGCTGGCGACCTGGGCGGCCACGGCGCTTCACGCTCATCTCTCCTTTCTTCCAGATCATGGTCAACGTCGTCTTCCGGGAGATCGAGACCTTCGGCGTGATGATGGACATCTACCGCGGCGTGCCCAGTATCTGGGCCAACTACTTCGGCTACGACGAGGTGGCTCATCACGTGGGACCGCTGGGTCACGATGCCCTGCGGGCGCTGCGGGGGCTCGATAAGCAGGTGAGGCAGATAGACCGCATCCGCCGCCAGTACCGCCGTCGCCAGTACGACCTCTACGTGCTCTCTGACCATGGGATGAGCCCCAGCACGCCGTTTCGGGAGCTCCGTGGTCACACACTGGGAGAGCAGATCGCCGCTCAACTGGGCGAGCCTGCGGCGTTGGACGAGCGTTGGGGGCAGGTGTATCACGCCCGCGCTCCGGCCGATTTCCTGCTGGAGGAGCTGCGAGGCATGGAGATGGGGCGGTCGAAGCGGGTGCGGGCGTTGCTGCGCACGCTGCGACACTGGGTGGAGGAGCGGGTGCCGCCGGACCCAGAGCTGGGCTGGGACCTGGAGCGGCGCAGCGATGTGATCGTGCGCAGCTCCGGCAGCCTGGCCCACGTCTACTTCAACATCACGCCATCGCCCATGGATCTGGGCGAGGTGGCCATACTCTATCCCCAACTGGTGGAGCGGCTTGTGCAGGAGACGAGCATCGGCCTCATCCTGGGCCGGAACGGTGGCTATGCTGCCTTTCTGACCTCCCAGGGGGTACGGCAGCTGGAACCCGAGAGCGAGTTCGGCCCCGACCATCCTCTGGCCACGCTGCCGGAGCCACGACTGGCCGCGGTGCAGTTGGCGCGGGTGGCATCCTTTCCCCATAGCGGCGACCTGATCCTGCTGGGGGCCTGGGACGAGGACGGGGGGGTAGTCTGTTTCGAGGAGCAGTGGGCCTCGCACGGCGGCCTGGGCGGCCCGCAGGATTACCCTTTCATCCTGTATCCGGCCGAGTTGAGCTGGGATCCGAGCCAGGTGACCAACGCCGAGCAGCTCTACCAGCATTTTGTGGAGACGTATACCTGACGCGGATTGTCAGCGGAAGGAGCGGAAGGAGCGGAAGAGGGACAGACTGGAGGAAATGGGACGCGGATTCCCACGGATTGGACGGATTCTCGCGGATTTCTCAGGATGTATCTGTGTATATCCGTCGAATCCGTGTCAATCCGTGTCCGATTCTTGTCAGGACAAGCCCAGTGAAAGCCCCAGCAACTGCCAAAAAGACAGCGAAAAGAACTGCTAGTCCAACTGTCGAAGACTGGCTTGCCTCTGCACAAGTAGTGTTCTCCATGCAACGGGCCGTCTGCGTCGTTGTGCTCGCCGCAATAGAAACGCTCAGCCTGTGTCGCAGCCGTCAAGGCATCATTGAGGCTTGTTGCGTCTCAACGGTGTCAGAAACAAGACGCCCTCTCGTTCTGATGTGGAGGAAGTAGAACCCGGCGGCTGCGATGGCAGAGATGATGCCCGCTGCGTACCATACCCAGTTGGGATCATAGTTGTCCAGGATCAGGCCGGCGGCCCAGGGTCCCACCGCCGATGGGACAGTCCAAGCAAGGCCGAACATGGCCATGTAGCGCCCGCGCATGTCCTCTGGCGCAAACCGGGCGACCAGCGCTTGCCCGACGGGCATCACGACCATCTCTCCTATGGTGATCAGCAGGATGGCAACGATAAAGAGCCAGTAGGCGGAGACAAAACCATACATCGTGAAACCGACCAGGTAGAACAGGGTTCCCACCATCATCATCAGCATCGGCGCATAGGGCCTGGTCTTTCTGGCAACCCAAAACTGAAACACTACCACTGTGGCAGCGTCTAGGCTGAGCAACACGCCGTATCCCTGAGGCGAAACACCGTGAACATCCCGCAGGTAGACCGAGAGGGTGTTGTACATCTGCTGGTAGACGATCAGCATCAGCATGGATACGATCAGGAAGGCCATGTAGAGCCGGTCAGCCATGACCAGCCGATACCCCGCCATCGTTTGGAGCATGGTTTGCTGTTCTTGTTGTTCGGACGCTTCCGGTTTCGTCTCTGGCACCAGTTTGTACACGATGGCTGCGGTGATCAAGCTGGTGACGGCGTCGAGGACGAACAGGAGCAGATAGGATTTCGCTGCCAGGAGACCGCCGATCATGGGGCCCATGATCCAGGCCAGGTTGCCGGCAACCCTCAGGATGCCATACCCTTCGGCATGCTTCTCTTTCGGCAGCATGTCGGCCACCATGGCCTGGCGCGCCGGCCCGCCGATGTTGGAGAGCAGCCCGACGGCCACAGCCAGCAAATAGAACACATTCAGGTCTTCCACGAAGCCCATGGACACGCTGCTCAGCGCGCTGAATACCAGGCCAAAGAGCACCATGCCCCGCCGCCCCAACTTGTCGGTGAGCGCGCCTCCTAGCATGCTGCCCACGAAGCCGCAAACGGAGAAAATGGCAAATAACACGCCGGCCTCTGTCATGCCGACATCGAACTTGTCGGTGATGTACAGAGCAAAGAAGGGGAATATCAGGGTTCCGCCGATTCTGTCGATGAACGTGGCGATGACCAGCACCCAGAACCTGAGTGGGAACTCTCGATACGTGCTCTTGACTCTATCCAGCATGTGGTTCTTTTCCTTGTGTGAACGCACTTCTCCGAAGCTCAGCCGTGGCGCCTGCTTTCATCGCACTGCTCTGGTCCT
>CAZPMV010000255.1:0-4869 GCA_964587335.1 uncultured Anaerolineales bacterium | reverse complement strand
CTGCTGGTCAAGTTGCTAAGAGGAACATTTGATGCTATCATTCAAGCCAGATGAGGTGAAAGAGCCAGATGAGGTGAAGATGAACAACTTCGATCTCGTCATTGCCAATGGGACCGTGGTCACCGCTGAGACCGTCTGTCTGGCAGACGTTGGCATCATCGGCGAGGAGATTGTTGCCATTGGAAGGGGACTGCGGGGGCGACGCTTGCTGGACGCTGCCGCCTGTTACGTCCTCCCTGGCGCGGTGGATGTGCATGTGCATCTGCAGATGCCCGTCAGCGACGGCAGGTTCGTGAGCAGCGATGACTTCGCCACGGGCACCGTCGCCGCGGCACATGGCGGCACGACAACGGTCATTGACTTCGTGGAGCCGAAACCGGGACAGAGCCTGCTGGAGGCGTTGGCCGCCCGTCGCGCCGAAGCCGATAGCCATGTGGCCATAGACTACGGTCTGCATATGACCATCCCCGCCTGGCACGCCGACCGTTCGACTGGCTCACGGCAAGGGCAGCCCGAGGCCCTGGCCGAGATCCCCGCCGTCATGGAAGCAGGGCTGCCTACCTTCAAGCTCTACCTGGCCTACCGTGGCTTGCGGTTGGACGACGCGCAGCTCTACGCCGTGCTAAGTGCACTGGCCGCCCACCGAGCCCTCCCTATCGTCCACTGCGAGAACGGCCCGCTCTGCGACCAACTGCGAACTGAGGCGCTGGCACAGGGCCACACTGCGCCGCGCTATCACGCCCTCACCCGCCCACCCCGCCAGGAAGCCGAGGCCGTCGGCAGGGCGCTGGACATTGCCGCTCTGGCCGGTGCGCCGCTGTACGTCGTGCACATCTCCTGCGCCGAGGCGCTGGAGCGTCTCGTTGCCGCCCAGCGGCGCGGCCAGCCGGCCTTTGGCGAGACCTGTCCACAGTACCTCGCCCTGACGGCAGAGATGCTGGAACGGCCTGGCGGCGAGCGATTCGTTTGTGCGCCGCCGCCTCGAAGCGAAGCGGATCAAGCGGCGCTGTGGGGTGCGCTGGCGCGGGGCGAGCTGCAAACCATCGCCACTGACCACTGCCCCTTCACCCTGGAGGACAAGGCGCAAGGAACGGACTTCACGCAGGTACCCGGAGGGCTACCCAGCATCGAAGTCCGCTTGAGCCTCGTGCACACTCTGGGAGTGCTGGGCGGGCATCTCAGCCTCAGCCATTGGGTGCAACTGTGCTGCAACGGACCGGCGCGGCTTTTTGGCCTGCAACGCAAAGGACACATCGCCCCGGGCTTCGACGCCGACCTGGTGATATTCGATCCTGCCCGCGAAGTGATGCTGAGTAGCGGCTTCTTGCACGAACACGTAGACTGGACGCCCTACGAGGGCCTACACCTGCGCGGCTGGCCGCGGGTCACCCTGAGCCGTGGCCAGGTGATAGTCGAGGAGGGTCGCTTCCTGGGCCAACCAGGTCGCGGCCGGTTCGTGAGTCGGGACCTATCATGATCGAGGAACACAAGCCGCTGAGCAATCGAGAGCGAGAGATCCTGCAGCTCCTGGCCACAGGAGACACCAACCTGCAGATCGCCCGCCAGTTGACGATCAGCCCCAACACAGTCAAGGTGCACCTGCGCAACATCTACGAGAAGATGGGCGTTCAGTCACGCACTGAGGCCAGCATGGTGGCCGTCCGTGAGGGCTGGGTGGTGCTGGACGGAGCACAAGTGGCGCCACCGGCTCCTGCTATCCGCCGTGAACGTCGCCCCATCGCTCGCTGGCAACGCATCTACATGCTGGCCGCGCTGCTGCTGGTGCTGCTGGCCTTCCTCTACCCGCAATTCACCCGTGGAAGGGACGGCTCCGAAAGAACTGACGACCTCAGCGATCCACAAGTGCTGGCCGATGTCTCCGGTCTCGATCTCAGAGCAGATCAGTGGATGGAACGAGCGATGATGCCCACCGCCCGCAGCCGGTTGGCGCTCGTGCCCTACGAAGAGAGGACCTACGCCATCGCCGGGGCCACTGCCGCTGGCGTCAGCGGGATCGTGGAAGTCTACGATCCCAAAAGCAACGGCTGGCTCCCCCGATCCACCAAGCCCACGGCGACCAGCAACGTGGGCGGCATCGTGCTGGACGGCATGATCTACATGCCCGGGGGGTACACCGCCGAGGGCCAGGTGACGGACGTGCTGGAGGTCTACGATCCTCACGATGACGCCTGGCTCGCGCGGGTACCTCTGCCCAAGCCGCTCTGCGCCTATGCCATCGCTGCCGCGGGAGAGCAGATGTATCTGTTTGGCGGCTGGGATGGCCAGCAGTACGTACCGTCTGTGTACATCTACGACCCGACTGTTGATCGCTGGACGAGCGGCACGCCGATGTCGCAGCCGCGGGGCTTCGCTGCTGCCAGTGAGCTGAACGGCATGATCTACCTGGCAGGGGGATACGACGGTGAGCGGGAGTACGCACTGCTGGAGGCCTACGATCCGGTCCAGGAGGCCAGAGGGGAAGCCCCCTGGTCGTCAAGGGCGGCGATGGCGGCGCCACGTGGCGGCCTGGGGCTGGTCGCCGCCGGACCGGCGCTGTATGCCATCGGCGGCGGCTGGGAACAGTCGGTGGATTTCAACGAACGCTACGACCCAAACACAGATACCTGGTCCAGCATCCCGGCGCCGCTGCCTGCCCAGTGGCGCAACCTGGGTGTTGCAGCCCTGGGGGGACGCATCTTCGCCGTTGGCGGGTGGAGTGGCGGCCACCTGGCGGTCAACCACGAGTATGCGACGCTGCTCTATCGCATACACCTGCCCTTGGGCGCCAAGGGAGGCCACGAATAGAACTGGCCGACCCTAGAGCGCAGCGCCAGCGAGCTTCTTGATCTTCTCCACCGTCTCCCGCCAACTGATGAGCGAGAGCCCCAGCTTCCTCCGCAGTTGTTCTTCAGGCATCCCCCTGCGGAAATCGAGCACAGCCGCCGTCCAGCGGAGTTGCTCAAACGAAACCCCAGGGATGTCGGCCAGCTCTGCCGCTCGCCCCAGTACATACTCCAGATTGCGAGCCGTGCACTCGAAAAGCCGCACCTTAGGCTCGTATTGCCTCAAGTACTGCTGCAAGACAGGCACGAGCCGGGGACTCACGGCCAACCTCCGTTCCTTGTGGGCCGTGCGAGGGTTACTGTAGCGGATGTTGAGCACCGGCGACTGGGGACTGGAGAGATCCAGGTGCTGCAGTTCGATGCGCATGCACTCGCTCTTCTTGATGCCCGTCTGCAGCAACAGGCTGACCAGCAGGTGGGGTCGCGCGTCCGGCGGCAACCCCAGGAGCTGATCGAGCGAGACGGACAGCAACCGCTCCACCTGATCATCGTGGAGGATCTTGGGCAGAGGCGTGGTCACCGGACGATGCACCAGCGCCGCGGCAGGATCGCGGGGCAGCACGCCGCTCTCTGCCAGCCAGGCAAAGAAGACCTTGAGAGTGGTCACCCTGCGGGCGTAGGACTTGGGGCTGCAAGGCTTCCCGCGACGCAGAAGCAGATAGGCCAGGAAATCGTTGAGATCCCAAGTGGAGATCTCACCCACGGACTTGTTGGCCCCGATCTGTCCGCTCAGGATGCCCAAGTCGCCGATGAAGGCTTTGATCGTGTTCTCCGCAAAGCCCTGGACGATCATGTGCTCGCGGAAGAGCTGCTTGGCCTCGTCCAGCGTTGACCGGACGGAGAACGGTGGAGTACCACCAACAGTGCTGGTTTCGTCCTGAGCTTCAGACGATGGGTTAACAACATCATTTGACATGTCATCCCCTCCGTGCACTTGCCCGGGGTTGGCGATTATCCCCTGGCACTGTACGAGCCACGTTTCGTGTAGCCATCAGGGGTCATCTTAGCAGATATGGGCGCACTTGTCAAGCCCCGCGATCATCATAATGATCGTCCCAAACGGCCCCAAACGCGCCCTTGACAGCGAGGCCGCATTGTGCTATGCTATACACCAGAAACGGCAGAAACGCCCCCTGCCCAAGGGTCCACTCCTGAAGGAGCAATACATCCATGCAGCGCGAACGAATCGCCGACGACATCTACGTGTTTACCAGCGAACTGTACTTGGAGGTGACGGCCGGCGCTGTCATCACTGACCAGGGAGCGGTTGTCATTGACACACTCCCCTTCCCTGAGGAAACCCGCCAGATGCGAGGGTTCCTGCAAAAGGTGTGCCCAGCAGGCATTCGCTACCTGATCATCACCCACTCCCACGGCGACCACAGCTACGGCAGCTATCTTTTCCCTGAGGCAGAGTTGATCTCCCACAAGCGCTGTTGGGAATTGCTGCAAACCGTAGGAGCTCAAGCACTGAGGGGAGCACAAGAGCAAACACCGGAACTGGCTGAGGTGATAATACGGCTGCCGCCCATGATCTTTGAGGAATCGTTGACCTTGCGACTAGGAGGAAAGACCATAAGCGCCACGCACTCACCCGGCCACACAGAGGGCCTCTCTGTCGTCTACGTCAAGGATGATCGAGTTCTCTTCGGCAGCGACACAGTGATGCCAGTGCCCTACATCGTAGGCGGCGATGTCCAGACGCTGATCAGATCTCTGAGCGCTCTGCATGAGCTGCCGCTGGAAGCCATCGTGCAGGGGCACGGGCGGGTGCTCCTGCGCGGAGAGGTGCAAGAGGCGCTTGATTCAAGCATCAGGTATCTGCACACCATTGAGCGCATCGCCCGGGAGAAGGCCAAAGCCGGGGCGCCGCGACGTCAACTGCTGCAGATCGACATTGAATCGTGCGGCAAATCGCGCATTCCACTGAACGGCATGGTGCAGAGGCTCCATGAGGCGAACCTCTTGTATCTTTATGACAAGTACCAGACCGAACTGTCCCAAGGCGATCACTAGGCCCCCGGCC
>CAZPMV010000254.1:1413-4923 GCA_964587335.1 uncultured Anaerolineales bacterium | reverse complement strand
TCGGCCTGTGATAGAATGCGGCGGTTCAGCCAGTCGCTGCACAAACGACAACGTCAAGGAGACGCTGATGATGAACGATGACCGATACGCGATGGCCGACGCCGTGCGGGCGGCCTACCGCGCCGGCGAGGATGAGGAGACGATGGAGCCCATCGTGCTGGTGGATGGCGCCGGCCAGCCCGTAGGTCGCATCCAGGACGGCGACTACGTTATCTTCTACGACCTGCGCGGCGAGCGTGAGGTCGAGTTGACGCAGAGCTTCACCGATGCGAACTTCGACAAGTTCCCCCGCCGGGACATGCGGGTGCACTTCGCTACCATGATCGAGTACGACAAGACGCTGGATGTGCAGGTCGCCTTCCCGCCCGTGGGCGAGATCAGGGACACGCTGAGCGAAACGATCAGCGCGCACGGACTGCACCAGGTCAAGATTGCCGAATCGGAGAAGTCCATCCACATCACCTTCTTCCTCAACGGCAAGCGCAAGGAGCCCTTCCCGGGCGAGACGCGGGTGGCTATCCCCTCACCCCACGTGATGGATTACACCCAGGTACCGGAGATGAGCGCTGCGGCGGTGGCTCAGGCCACTATCGAGGCGCTGCAAGACAAGCGCAACGACCTCATCGTCACCAACTTCGCCAACGTGGATGTGGTGGGCCATTCTGAGGACAGTGAAGCCATCAAGCGGGCGGTGGCGACGGTGGATTACCACATCGGTGAGGTGGTGGATGCGGCGCGGGGGGCGGGGGTCGCCGTGCTCGTCGTCGCCGATCACGGCACTGTGGAGAAATGGCTTTACCCCGACGGGGCCATAGACACCGGCCATACCGACAGCCCCGTGCCCTGCGTCCTTGTGGCTGCCGATCTGCCGGACGTGACACTGCGAGATGGCGGTGCACTGACAGACGTCGCCCCTACCGTTCTGGAGCTTATGGGGCTTCAGCAGCCCGACGTGATGACCGGGGCCAGCCTGCTGGTGGGGGACGGGCCGCGCCGCCGACGGCGCGTGCTGCTGCTCATCGCCGACGGCTGGGGCCAGCGGGATGATCTGTACGGCAATCTCATCGCCGCAGCGGACACGCCGGTCATGGATCGCTTGCAGACGACTTCTCCGGCCACGCGGCTGGCGGCCTCCGGCGAACCAGTGGGCATGCCCGCGGGCACCGTGGGCAACTCCGAGATGGGGCATCTGCACATGGGCGCGGGGCGCTGCATCTACTCTGACCGGGTACAGGTCAACCGCGCCATCGAGGATGGCTCCTTCTTCGAGAATGAGCCCTTCCTGTGGGCCGCACAGGGCGCCAAGCGGGATGGCAGGCGGCTGCACCTCCTGGGCATCATCTCCTTCTATAGCTCGCACGGTTCGGTGGAGCATCTCAAAGCGCTGTTGCGGCTGGCCAAGCAGCAGGAGGTGCCCGAGGTGTACGTGCACGGCATGCTGGGACGGCGGGGCGAACGTCCGGAAAGCGGAGCGATCTACGTCGAGGAGATCGAGCAGGAGATGCAGCGACTGGGCCTGGGCCGCTTCGTCTCTATCATCGGTCGCTTCTGGTCACTGGACCGCGAGGAGAACTGGGATCGCATCGAGAAGAGCTACCGCTGGCTGGTGTACGGCGAAGGGCAACACGTCCCGGCATAGTCTGCTATTGCCTCACTCCTTGTTTGCTATCGCCTTGGCCTGGCGCACCAACTCCACGAACTCGACCACGTCGGGGTCATCGGAGAGCAGGCTGCTCACCGCTTGGGCCTCTTCCAACACGGCCCCCAACGTGCTGCCCTCGGCCCAGTAGCTGCCACGCAGGATCTCGGCGTATTCAGCCACTACGACGTCCCACTGGAAGCGGGGGGCCGCTGCGCTGAAGGATTGGGCCATGTCGCCGCTACCGAAACCCTGGCTTAGCTCGGTCACCTCGTGGGTGTCAGGGTCCTCCCAGCGCAGGTACACAGTGGCGATCTGCCCCTGCGCATCGGGGTGCAGCTTGATCTCGTACAGGGCAGTGACGTCGTGTCCGGCGCCGATCTCTCCAGCATCCACGGTGTCATCGCGGAACTGCTCATCGGCGATGGCTCGGTTCTCGAAGCCGACCAGCCGGTAGCGAGCCACCACCTCTGAGTTGAAGTCCACCTGCACCTTGGCGTCCAGGGCAATGGCCTGCAGCGTGCTGGTGAGGTTCTCCACGAAAAGCCGCCGGGCCTCCTTCAGGTAGTCCACGTAGGCGTAGAAGCCATCCCCGTTGTCGGCCAGTTGCTCCATCAGCACATCGTTGTAGTTGCCCATGCCGAAGCCGACCGTGGTCAGGGTGATGCCCTCACTGGCGTAGCCCTTGATGACTTCCCAGATGGATCCGGCGCCCGTCCTGCCGACGTTGGCGACGCCATCGGAGCAGAGAATCACGCGGTTGATGCCCTCCGGCCTGAAGGCACTGTTGGCTCGCTCGTAGGCCAGCCGCAGCCCCGCTTCGGCGTTGGTGGCTCCCTCGGGTTCCAGAGCGTAGATGGCTTCCAGGATAGCATCCTTCTGGTCGCCGCCGGTGGGCTCCAGCACCACGCGGGCGTTGCTCCCGTAGACCACGATGCCCACCGTATCGGTCGGACGGAGTTGCTCGACGAGCAATGCCAGGGACTGCTTGACCAGCTCCAAGCGGTTCTCCCTGGCCATTGAGCCAGACACGTCAATGACGAAAGTGAGCGAGACGTCCTTGCGCTCCTCCGGAGAAACGGCGTACCCCTGGATGCCCACGCGCATCATACGATAGCGTTCGGTCTCTGCGAAGGGGAAGGGGGCGCCGTCCACGGTGATGGCGAAGGCCTGATCCTGCGGCGGGTAGGCATAGTCCTGCTGGAAGTAGTTGACGAACTCCTCCACGCGGACGGCATCTTCGGGGGGCAGGTTGCCGTCGGTGACGTAGCGGCGGGCGATGGTGTAGGAGCCGGTGTCCACGTCCAGCCCGAAGGTGGACAGATGGTCGTCCTCGGTGTCGATGAAGGGATTGACGCCGTAGTTGTCGAAGAACATGGCGTCGTAGGCCTCATCGTTGGGCGGCGCCAACGGCGGGACGGCTGCAGGCGCCTCAGCCAGAGGCGCTGCGGTTGACTGGATGGCCTTTTCGCCTCTGATCTCCTGTTGTCCCAACAACTGTGATGTGGGGGCGCTGCAGGCTAGACTTCCAATGATCCACAGCACCAATACGACAAGCGGGGCATTTTTGCGGGACATGTCTTCTCCTCTCTCTCAATGTGAATGGCGATTTGTTGGTCGTGCGTTGTTTCTATGACGCCAGGGAGAAGCCATATGTTCCCGCTCTGTGGTGGCGCCTGGGGGACTGGGAACAATGCAATTTGGTTGGGAGGGAGTTGCACTCCCAACTTCGGCAGTACAACTGCCTCTGAACAGCTTTGGTTACCCTTGGTTCGGAGGGAGTTGCACTCCCGACTTCGGCAGTACAACTGCCCCAGAACGGCTTTGGTTGCCCTTGGTTCGGAGGGAGTTGCACTCCCGACTTCGGCAGT
>CAZPMV010000254.1:0-1313 GCA_964587335.1 uncultured Anaerolineales bacterium | reverse complement strand
GTTGCCCTTGGTTCGGAGGGAGTTGCACTCCCGACTTCGGCAGTACAACTGCCTCAGAACGGCTTAGGTTAGGAAAGTGACAGACCCCTCAGCCCTTCATGCGGCTTTCCTGAGCATCTTTGGCGTCACCAGCCACTGCAACTGGCCACAGTTGATCTGCACGTCCCGCCAGCTCGTCGCGTCGAGGAGGATGTGAGCGGCTGCGGCTGTGGGCAACCGGATGTCCTTGGCGAGGCCGTGCGGGTCACCGCCGATCAAGTAGCTGGCCAGCTCTTCGAAGCCAGGATTGTGACCGATGAGCACGATGTGCTCGGCATCGTCAGGCTGCCGACGCAGCACGGCCATCAATTCGCCAACGCTGGCACCGTAGATGGCCTTTTCCCAGCGGATAGCCTCGTCGTAGCCGACCGCCTCGGCAAACAGCTCGGCGGTCTGCCGTGCCCGCTCCGCCGGAGAACTGACGATGAGGTCAGGAGTGAGGTCAAGCGAGGCCAGGTATTCGCCCATGCACGGCACGTCTCGGCGGCCCCGCGCTTTCAGGGGACGTTCGAAATCGGTGTGGTACGGCTCACTCCAATCCGATTTTCCGTGGCGCAGCAACGTCAGTCGTTTCATGTCAGGTATCCCCAATACCCAATATCCATCATCCAATACCCAGTCCCGTCAGGAGAGGAACCCCTCCGCGCCCAGAATCCCCCGCAAAGCCTGGCGAGCGTCCGCTACCACCTTGGCCCGCCATCGTTCTTCTGAGGGAAAGAACAGCTCCGCGAAGCCCCGCTCGATGCGCTCCCGTACCTCCTGAGTCGTCGCGCCGAACCAGTGCATCTGATTCTCGAGGACCATCGCACGCAGGCTGCGCACGGTGGCCCACAGGGAGTCCCCCAGCGTACCGAACTCGAAGCTCGTCGCGTAGAGCCGCTTAGGGGGAAACTCCTGGCGCACGAGGGTGTAGAGGTAGTCAATCATGTCCCCTTGCATGGCGTAGAACTCGGCAGGGTCGCTCTTCACCACCAGCGGGTAGGAGAACTGCTGCCTCAACTCCTCGGATTTCCTCGGCTCCAGACACGAGTTGACCAGGCTCATCTGGTAGCGTGGCCCGTATCCCGTGTGCATGTCCAAGAGGACGACGTGCTGGTACTCCCGCAGGTGCTGCCGGTACAGTTCCATGAGCACCATCGTCTCCTCCTGGATGGATGTGCCGCCGTAGTAGATCCCCTGGGGAAAGCGATACTGGCCCAGGAGCGTGGCCCCGCGAATGCTCTGTACGCCCGAGCGCAGGAGGCGCCACAGCAGTCCGCAGGTGAAGGAGAGAT
>CAZPMV010000253.1:0-4933 GCA_964587335.1 uncultured Anaerolineales bacterium | reverse complement strand
GGCCTGGATGCCATCCAGGCGGGGCATGGCAATATCCAGCACCAACACGTCGGGGGCCATCCGCTCAACCAGCTCGACGGCTTCCCGGCCATCCGCCGCTTCACCGACGACCTCAATGTCGTGCGCTTTCTCCAGCAGAGCGCGGATGCCCTGACGCACCAGGTGGTGATCATCAACGAGGACGACGCGAATCATCGGGTCTCCTCCTCAGTCTGTGCATCCCCCAAGGGGACACGCGCCAGCAGCCGAGTGCCGTGGCCGGATCGGGATTCGATTTCCAGCCGGCCGCCCACGGACATCAAGCGCTCCTGCATCCCCAGCAGCCCGAGGCCCGTACCCCGCCCCTGAGCAGACAGCATAGCCTCTCTGTCAAACCCGCACCCATCATCCTCCACCGACAGAGTAGTCGCTTCGGCGTCGTGGCGAAGCTTGACCCAGACGTGCTTTGCACCGGAGTGCCTGCCCGCATTGGTCAATGCCTCTTGTGCAAACCGGTAGAAGCAAATGCCGACGGTGTCTGGCATCTTGGGCACTTCCTGGCCAGCATAGTCAATGGACAGTCGCGTGTGCTGGGAGAAGCCACGGCAGAGGGCTGCGAGAGTCGCGTCGAGGCCAGCAGTGTCAAGGGATGGCGGGCGCAGGCTCCGGGCCAGCAGCCGCAGTTGATCCATGGTGTGCACGGTCAAGGCTATGGCGTCGCCTATGCGCTGGTGAAGGGAGGGCAGCTCAACCGGCACATCCTCCCGGATCAGGTCCAGACTGATCTTGAGAGCCGTCAGGTACTGACTGGCCTCGTCGTGTAGTGCGTGCGACAAACGCCGGCGCTCGTCCTCCTGGACCGAAAGAAGTGTCTTGGTGAGCCGCCGTAGTTCTTCGCGGCTGCCGCTGACCTCCTCCAACAGCCGTGCGTTCTCAAAAGCCACTGCCACCTGGTGGGCCAGGCTGGTTAAGAGTTCGATGTCCTGCCGCGGATAGTAGTCATCCGGGTCCCGCCGTCCAAACAACCAGCCGCCAATCATCCTCTTCCGTATCTCCAGCGGGACCGCCAGCCGCACCCAATCAAACCCGGTCTCGTCAGGGATCTGGGCCAAGGGCGGCCGGTACTGGCCAGCCTCGGCCAGCAACCGTTGCACCTGCTGGGACGTCTCTGGTGTCTCCGTCAGATGAACACCACGCGCATAAACAAGATCGACCGCTCCATCGGCCAACAGGTATAGCGCCGATTGGCGAATGAGCAGACTTCGGGTGACTTCGTCAGCCAGCAACTGCAGCAAAGCTTCGCTATGGAGCGCCATGGGGATCCGTCTGCTGAACACGCCGAGGATCTCATCCGGGTCGTGCTGGGTACCGTAAGCCAGCCGGCCCACCAACCGCTGAAAACGGGTGCGCAACCCCGGCGTCGCGATGACAAGAACCGTGGAAACGGCCAGCACGAAGACAATGAACAGGTCGGGCGAGGGCGTCCACTGCTGCCCCACCAGGAGAACCAGGGCGAGAGCAGTCACGCACAGCAGGCTGAAGCTATACAGGCTGAGCAAGCGATTCGCCCGGAACTCCAAGGGGCCCAGGTAGCGTTTGTAAAGGGCGTAGATGTGGAACAGTGGCAAGACCGGGATGGCGAACATTGCAATACCGATCGCCACGGCCCCCGGCGCGGGATGGCCCAGCACCCTCGGGAAGAGCCACAGCACGATGGCTGGCCCAAAAGCCAGACCAGTACCGACGAGCATCAAGCGGGCCGCCATCCGAGTCGAGGGAGATGACCTGTCGAACAGGCGGAAGGCCAACAGCCCCAAGCTACCTGACAGGGCCAGCAACAGGCCGAGAAGATACGCGGAGCCGGGGAGAAGCTGGAGAAGCTCCAAGACGGCCAGGATGGCCGCGCTGACGTAGAGGAGGAGGGGAAACCAATAATGGGAGCGTTGTGTGGGACGTCGTCTGGAAACGAGGGAGTGGAGGTGGAGGTAGACAGCCATGAATGGCCAGGTGGTCGCATGGAGCATCAGCGAAGATGCAGCTACACGTGACTGAGATACTATCCCCGTTGCCAAAAAGAAGGCAGTCAAGTAGTCAAGCGAGACCAGCAACCGCCAACGCCGGTCCCGTGGCCGCAGGAACAGCAGCACCGCAGTGCCGGCTAACCAGAAGGGCAGATAGAGCAATGAGCTGGCCAGGGGCCCGCCCCAGTTTGCGCCGATGACGACGGGCATCTGCCAGAGAATCGTCTGCTCGTGTCCATCTCCACGCACAGCTATGGACACCGACTCGCCTGGACCGTAGCCGTCAAATGGGACGCGTAGCCGGTCGGTCCAGTAGTCCTCGTAGGTCAGATCGCCGATGACGATCAATTGATCGCCAACCTGGAGGCCGTCTTGATTGGCTTCGCACCACCCCGGATGGGCGTCACACGGATCGATTTCAATGACAATCCATCCACTGTTGATGGTAATACCAGGATAGGGGGTCAGGAAAACGTCAGCGAGGGTGTAGAAGAGGCAGGCCAGGAGCATTGCAGCCGAGATTAGCACGCGCAGCCGATCCAACCGACGCTGGCGTTGCTCAGGATGAGTGGTCATATCAGTGACTCCATCGTCCTCATTCCTCATCTGTGGGGGGAGGTTCCCGCTGATGCTCACCCCACTACTATTGTAGCAGAAACCGGGGCATATGCCAAGTCTGTGAATTGGGGAAAACGAAGCAGTTCCACGTCACGCAAATCCCTGCTAATAATAGGCGCGCAACAGCCCCCGAATCAGATGGCAAGCAGCATCAACCCCTGTCGCTGCTCAAGGTTCCCGCCATCTGCTGAGCCTATGTCGCCGAACTGCTTCGAAAACCCATTGCCGGCTAACGACAATAGGATGCTTGCTTGGCCTGCAGCAAGCCGATCATCTGCTGCGGATCACAGAGTTTCCCCGCATGTAGGTATCCTCGCGGGCGAAGATGGTCAATTGCCCGTCCGCCAGGCCGGTTTCCATGTCCATACCATCGTCCCGCAGATCGCGCTGGGCGTGACAATGGAGTTCTTCTCCATCATGGCGGTTGTCTGAATACAACGAATCCCCGCCAGGGGATCAGCACAGCAGCAGCTACTGAGTTTGCCTGTTGCCCATTCGTATGGCATAATAGGGCACGCGCTCGTTATACTAATCGGCGCGTGCCCTATTTCGTCAGAGGAGGAGAGCTATGTTTGTGGATCGTCAGGCCGAACTGGCCTTCCTGAATGCCATGTTGGAGCGGAAACGCCCCTCGGTGGCTCAACTCATCTTGCTCTTCGGCCGCCGTCGCGTGGGAAAGACCGTCCTCCTACGCCGTTGGGCCGAAGACTCCGGCCTGCCCTACACCTATTGGGCTGCCGATAAAGAACCCTCCGCTCTGCAACGGCGCAAACTCTTCGCCCGCGTCCTGGGTCTCGAACCAGCTCGTGCCGCCACATTCGAGACTTGGGCCGACTGCTGGCAAGCTATTGTCGCCGCGCTGGGTAACCGCCACCACATTCTCATCCTGGATGAATTCACCTATGCTGCCGAGTCTGATCGAGCCATGTTATCCTCGCTCCAGCACACTTGGGACCAGCACTTCAAGAACTCCCAATTGGTCATCGTCCTCTGTGGATCTCATGTCCATGCTATGGAAACGCTACAGACCCGGCAATCTCCTCTGTTCGGGCGCTTGACCGGACAGTGGCGCCTGCGGCCCCTTCGCTTCGCCTGCCTGCGTGAGTTCCTGTCCAGTTGGTCTGCCGAGGAGCGGATGGCCGCCTACGCGGTAGTGGGCGGCGTGCCGGCCTATCTGGAGTGGCTCGATCCGGCCCGTTCTCTCAGCGATAACATCCAGAAGGTGATCCTGGCTCCAGGGAGCATGTTCATCGCCGAGCCGACCTTCCTGCTCTATGATGAGGTGCGCGACCCTCGCACCCACCTGGCGGTCCTCCAGGCCATCGGCGCCGGCCACCATACCCTGTCCCAGATCGCCAACGGTGCCCTGGTGGGGCGAACTCATCTGTCAGCCTACCTGGCCCGCCTCCGGGAATTGCGCTTGGTTGAACGGCGACTGCCGGTGACCATCCCGCCTGCCCAGCGGCGACGTTCCCGGCGTGGGCGCTATCATCTCAGCGATCCCTATTTTCGTTTCTACTTTCGCTTCATCGCCCCCAACCGCGATGAGTTGACCTACCGGCCCGAGCGGGTTTTGCCGCTCATCCGTGAAGGGTTGATGTCTTTCGTGGGGCAGACGGCCTTCGAGGAACTGAGCCGACAGTGGGTCATTGAGCAGGGCAGAGCGGGCAGACTACCCTTCGAGCCAGAGGAGGTCGGCAGCCATTGGAGTCGGCAGGTTCAAGTGGATGTGGTCGGCGTCAGTTGGCGGGAGCAGGCCATCCTACTGGGGGAGTGCAAGTGGGGAGTAGACGTGGTTAGGCGGGATGTGATCCGCGAGCTGATCGAGGGAAAATCGTCCAAGGTCATGCGAGACATGCCCGACGCTGGTGAGGGATGGACGATCTACTACGCCTTCTTCGCCCGCGCCGGCTTCACCGATGCTGCTCGTTCCCTCGCCGAGGCCCATGGCGCACTGCTGGTGGATTTGGACAGACTGGATAGAGATCTGCGTGCGGCAAGCGGATGAAAGCTATCCCAGCTCTGTGGCTCTGTGCACAGGATCATCGCCAAGTACGCACGTCTGGCCAACCTGGAGGATGTGTCTCCCCACACACTGAGGCACGGTCTTGGCAAGAATCTGGTCAACGCCGGGGTCACGCTGGAGAAGGTGGCCATGCTCATGGGGCATGAGAGCCTGGACTCCGCCCGCATCTACATCGTGCCCAGCGCGAACGACCTGGCCAATGCGGTGGAGATGCTGGCAGGGTGAGTGCCCCTCGCTATTGCTACCACAACCGGCCATACAGAGCGGCGGGCTCCCCGCACGGGATCTC
>CAZPMV010000252.1:0-4940 GCA_964587335.1 uncultured Anaerolineales bacterium | reverse complement strand
CGGTTCATCGTCGAGGGCATTGCGACGACGGGGTTGAAGTGAGAGCCCCCAGAGAGACAAGCCTGTGCAGACCGGTTGTTGCTGGCTGCGCGCCATCAGCAAGTGTGGCTATCTACCCAGCATTGAGGACACCCATCGGGTACTGATAGGTTCGTAAGCAAAGCGACTGAAGTCGCTACTCAATGTCATTGAGCTAGAGCGTAGCATAGGGCCTTGTGCCCGTTCTTGCCGTCCCAAGACGCCCCATAGTCTCCCGCCATTGCGTTGACGATGTTCGTAGTAAGCCACGGAGCGTAGCGGAGTGGCGTTTTGACGGCACTCCACTTCGTTTCGTGCCTGACTACGAGCCATCAACAAGCTGCAGGGAGACCACCAGACGCTCACAAGGGGCTAAACTACGCCTAACTTGATGACATTGAGTCGCTACTACAAGCCTTCA
Source organism: uncultured Anaerolineales bacterium (assembly GCA_964587335.1). Lineage (GTDB taxonomy): Bacteria > Chloroflexota > Anaerolineae > UBA3071 > UBA3071 > UBA3071. Next base: position 4,501 of record CAZPMV010000252.1, on the reverse strand, counting down.
TTCCATCCATCCGTCCATGTCCCATCTGACGGTGTTCCAGCCCTTATGATACGTGAGCAAGTTATGACCCACTCAGCCATGCGCTTTCAGTGCATCGAGAAGACCCAAGATCGCATCCGTTGGGGCGACGGTGCCTTCTCGGATTGCACGATCCTGAAGTTGGCTCCGACAGACTTCCGCTTCTTGGACATTGACCAGCAGAACCCCCAGGTCAAGCTGCGGGATGCAGCCTACCTGCGCTGGGTCAAGGCCATCGGGCGGGGCGAGGTGGCCCCCTCCGTCGTGGCCTTCCTGCGCCTGGAGCGGGACCGGGCCGTATCCGATCTGTTTCCGGACACGCATTGTCACACGGAAGCAGGCGAAGAGCTTTTCAGCGCCAACTCGCTGATCACGCACACCTTGCGGACACTGCTGGCCCGCGGTTGGCTGCGCCACGACGGCGGCGGCTGGACGGTAGTCGCACCCGCCAGTGAGGCAGTCTGGCAGCAACGCGGCGAAGCGGTGCTGGCGCTGCTACAAAGCGAAGGCCGCCTGCGGCTGGAGTTGGGCCCCGGCGTCGGCCCGCCGCAGCGCATGATGGAGTTCGCCGGCTTTGATGTGACGAAGAACCTGATCCCCATCGGACGGCTGGGGTTCGTGCGAGACCTGGTGTGGCGACAGCGCCCGCGCATCGCCTTCAACACCGCCTTCTTCCTGCTGGAGCACAACGACTTCTTCAGTTTCCACTCCGCCCTGGGCGAGCCGTTCGGGCTGTTCGTTCAGGACGGGGACATCTTGCGCCCGCCGCTGTACCAGCGGGCCACGCTTCTTCAGCGAGCCGACGGCTCTTGGCAGGCGGGTCTCTTCTCCATGAAGGACGTGAGCATCATTCTGGCTGACGGCACGCTGGCTGACGGCACGCGGCTAGGGCCTGGCAGCCCAATGCCTTTCACCCTGAACGTCCCCGCGGAGGTGACCGTCTACACCCGCATCTACGGGACGGCCACTCACGGTCGCGCTCTGGGCCGCACCCCCTCCGCCCCAGGCCGCGTCGAGCTCACCATCATTGACCAGCGAGTGGTTGGCTGGAAAGAAGAGGGTGGGCTGGACATCCCTCAGAATGGCTTCGTGCTCTCCTTTGCCCCCGGCGTCTTGGCGCCGGAAGCCCAGGCCCGGCTGCGCGTTAGCCTGCGCGCCCGGCCCGCGGTGAGCTATCGCTTCGGCCCTGAGGAGCAGCAGGATATCGTGCAGGCCCTGCAGGTGGGTCCGCTGCTGCTGCGAGGGGGGCGATCGGTACTCACGCCGACGCGACTGGCCGAAGAGGAGTTCTGGGTTGACCGGCCGGGCGACAATGGCCGCTTGCAGATCGGCGTGGTGCCCACCGAATACCCTGACGACGTGGACAGGACGCGTGCGGGCCGCGTGGGGATAGGCGTAGATCGAGAAGGGCGGTTGGTGGTGGTCGGTGTGGCGGGCATTGAGAAGAGAGCCGTGCACCTTGAGGCGGACAGCCAGGGAGCCACGCTGGTCGAACTCGCAGAACTCCTCGCCGATGCGGGCGCCATCGAGGCCGTCAACCTCGACGGCGGCGGCTCCACGCAGATCTTCTTCCTGAGTGGCCTGACTACCGTCGCTGGCAACCGCCTCGGGCTGCCTGGCGTGCACTACGAGCGCATGGTGCCTTCGGTGGGCATGTTGCCTTGATTCCATCTCGCAAGCCAAGAGGGGGATGAAAGATCATCGCGGAATGCGAAATGCGGAATTCGGATTTGCAGTCTGCAATGTGCAATGTGCAATCAAGTGGACAGCAGCCTGAGCAGTCAGGGTCAATCCAAACGAGAGATGTAGTCGGCGTAGGCCAGACCCAATGGAGTGATCTGCTGGGTGTCGGGATCGAAGAGATTGCCTGTGGCGTACGTGCGGTCGCTCAGGCTGTACCAGGCCCAGCGCTGTACCAGACGGTTGCCATCGGCCCCGTACCCCAATTCGTCGTCGGCAGCGGTGAGGAAGAAATCGAAGGTCGCGTACATGAAGTCCCGAACCCGCCGCTGATCGAAGCCATAGTCGGCCGGCATCAGTATGCCGTACTCACTGATGATAAGCGGCTTCTCCCTCTCCCCGTTCGCCTTCATCCAGCGCCGAAAAGCGAAAACTTGCTGCTCGAAGATCTCCAGGTCGTCGTGATCCCCGATCTCATAGAGCATGCCACTGCTGGCCTCGATCCCGGCCGGGATGTCCACGCCCCAGGAATCCTCCTCCTCACGCAAGATGAACGCGTGCACGTTCCACACGTCCACAGGCATCCTCTCGCCATAGAGCTTATCATAGGCCTCCAGAACCATGTCCAGATATCGGAAGCGCAGTGGCGTCGGCTGCGCCACGCCGCCAATAGCCACCTGGCAGGAAGGGTCTGCTTTCTTCAGGGCGTGATAGAGCTGGTGGTAGGCCTCGGCGTAGTCAGACGGCGTCACGTTATCCTGCCAGACGACGTCCGGCTCATTGCCGATGAGCCAGAGAGAGCCTGGATTGTTGGCCGCGATCGCCTCGATGGTGACCAGGTCAGGGCGGTACCCATCGTCGGCGAAGCGCACCATCTGGGCGTAGGCCATGCCATTGAGACGGGGGGGATCAGGGTTCGTCTGCCAGTCGAGATACCAACCGGCCCCTAGCCTGGCCACATCGTATTGGTCAACAGGATGCAGGGCTACGCCCACCCCGAACCGCTGCGAGATCGGGGACGGTGGCAGCTCTGCTTCCAGTGGAGAGGCCTGCGCGGTGGCGGTCATTGTGGGCGAAGCGGTAGCAGGAGGAACCGGCTTCGGCGTAGCGGCGCGCACCAAGGGAGTGGATACGATGGCGGCGGGAACCGTGGGGACCAGCCTCTCGACGACCGTGGGCTGCCGGAGCAATACAGCACGGAAAGCAGAAAACGGTCCGGAGCGTCCAGTGATGACGACCAAGAGCGCTCCGATGACCACAAGAACTATCCCGATCACACCCAGCTTGGCTGTAGACCATCTACTACGCTGACTCATGCCCTCACACCTCTCGCGGTCACCATCTGGCGAGCCTTGCCCCTGCCTTTCCGCCGGCCGAAGACGACTCAGCGGTCTCCCTCGCCGCTGCTGGAAAGGTCAACGAAGGTGGTCTTGCCCGCTTCCACGACTACCTCTCTGCCGACGATGCGGCCATCAACCCTGGCAGCCAACCGGTAGTGACCTGTGGGCACGTCGCCAAGCAGAAAGTTCTCGCCCCACTCGTCGTCGGGATGAATTCCTGGATCATCGGCGTAGACAGGGACGACGCGCCAGGGATGCTCAGCATCCTGGGCACGATAGATCAGCACGGACGCTTCTGGCAGTGTGCGCCCTTCAGCATCGAGCAGCCGCCCGGCGATGGTGCCGCGTCCGGACCACGGTTCCAGCCACAGCCCAGGGCTGCGAGTGCTCTCGTAGCTGTTGCCGCCCAGCCGGACTTCCAGATGCAGATGCGGCCCCATGGCAATGCCCGTCATGCCCACAGCGCCGATGGGCTGCTCTGTCTCCACACGGTCCCCCTGTGTCACGTAAACGGCCGAGAGATGTCCGTACAGAACGTAGAGGGGCTGGTCGCGATAGGTCTGATCCAGCAGCAGAATGATCAGTTGCCCGTAGAAATCGAGGGTGGCGCCGACCGCTACTTCGACATCACTCCCAGCGAAGAGCACGGACGCAGGAGCCACAGCCAGAACCTCGGTGCCCTGGGGATTGGGGATATCCACGCCGTGGTGAACGCGCAGTATGCCTTTGGCGGTAGAGCCATAGAGATAGGTGGCGGCAGCTATCTGATAGGCCTGGGGTCCGAAGGGGCGGGCCAACCAGTAGTGATCGGTCGCCTGCGCCACGTCCGGTGTCGGCCAGAGGTGACCCGGTCGAATAGGTAAAGGCGTGGCCGTTGGCGGGCGAGGAGTCGCGGTAGGGGTCGGCGAAGCCGTGGCCGTTGGGATTGGAGATGGTGTCGGGGTAGCTGTTGACGTGTTGGTCGGTGTGGCCGTCGGCGGGAGGGCTGTGGCTGTGGGCGTGGCTGTCGCCGTCGGCGTTGCCGCGGCAAGCGAAGGGGTGACAGTGGCCGTGGGCGTGCCCCGTGTGGGGCGGGGCGATGCGGTCACCCGAGTCGGCGATGCGGCCGCCGTCTCCGTCGGCAGAGCGGTAGGCTCGTCTGTGATCCCTACACAGCCTGGAAGCAGAATTATCATGCCGGTCAGAACCAGCCCGGCAAGGAGTGGAGCGCAGAAACATCGCGATCGTCCCATGGTGGCCCGATTATAGCACAGGACGGGCACGCCAGGCAATACGCGCGTCTGGTTTGGTAAGCTACGGTGGGCGGTTCAACAAGGTTGGGGCCGAAGAGGATGTACCACCCGGTCAATAGCGGCCGCGGGCAACGGGCACGAAAACCCCTGTGTGACTACGAACCTGACGTGGCATTGCCATTCTCAATGTGTCACGGCTTCCGCTTCTTGCCGGTAAGCATCCATCTCTAT
>CAZPMV010000251.1:0-4960 GCA_964587335.1 uncultured Anaerolineales bacterium | reverse complement strand
CCAATCACAGATAGCTCAATCTGGAGCCTTGAATGACACCCGACCAAATCGAAGCATCTGCAAACACTGTTGCCGACGAACTGTACCTCAAATGCATCCGCTGCGGGAAGTGTCTGTCGGTCTGCCCGGTCTACCGAGAGACGCTCATTGAGACGCTATCGCCACGCGGCAAGGTGGCACTCTATCGCGCCGTAGACGAGGACAGTCTGGAAGTCAGCGAGGTTTATGCCGACAAATTGTATACCTGCCTGATGTGCGAGGCTTGTCGGGAAGTCTGCCCCAGCGGTGTCGAGTTGGATGTGATCCTGAACCAGTCCCGCGCCGACCTGGCCCACAGTGGCTTGATGCCCGCGTCCCTGCAGCGGTTGGATGAGACCATCATCGCCGCGGGCAATATCTCCGGTGAGGATAACGAACAACGCCTGGGTTGGACTGCCAATCTGGAATCAATGCCTATCGGCCTCGACCATGGCGGACAAGCCGAGGCGGCCTACTTTGTGGGCTGTGTGTCGGCGCTATTCCCGGCCAGCTACAGCATCCCTCAGTCGCTAGTTCGCGTTTTTGAAAGGGCCGGCGTGAACTATGCCCTGATAGGCGGCGACGAACATTGCTGCGGCTATCCCCTTTTCCTCAACGGAGAGGGCGAGCGCGCCCTGGCGCTGGCACACCACAACGTCGAGGCGGTGAGAGACACCGGCGCGGCCAGGGTTGTGATGTCCTGTCCATCCTGCTACCACATGTGGAAGCACATCTACCCGGAACTGCTCGACAAGGGGGAGTTGGACGGGCTTGAGATCCTGCACGAAACGGAGATGCTGGCCGAGTTGGCTCAGGAGGGACGACTGCGTTTCAAGCCCTGGCCGGTCACCGTGACCTATCACGATTCGTGCGACCTGGGCCGCAAGAGCGGCATCTTCGAGGCCCCGCGCCATGTGTTGCGGGCCATCCCCGAACTGACGTTGGTGGAGATGGCCGATCACCACGAGAACTCGCTGTGCTGCGGAGGCGGTGGCAACCTGGAGACCTATGATCGAGAACTGGCCCAGGCACTGCCCCGGCGAAGGTTGCAGCAGGCCCAGGACGCAGGGGCGAAGTACGTTGTCGTCTCCTGCCAGCAATGCAAGCGCACCCTGTTTGGAGGCGCTCGCCGCGAGAGGATCCGCATCCGCACGATGGACCTGGCCGAGGTGGTGGCGAGACAGATTGAAGGGGGAAACGATGCTTGATCCGAGGATCATTGACGAACTGAAATCCATCGTCGGCGAGCGATACGTGCTGACCTCGCCGGAGGACCTGGTGGCTTATTCCTACGACGCTACGTTCACCTCCGCCAGGCCTAACCTGATCGTGTTGCCAGACAACACCCAGGAGGTCTCGGAGATTCTCAAGGTAGCTAGTCGGGAACTGATTCCCGTGGTGCCTCGGGGAATGGGCAGCGGCCTGGCAGCGGGCTCGATTCCTTTCGGTGGAGGGATGGTGCTGGCTTTGACTCGCATGGATCGTTTGCTGGACATTGATCACGACAATATGATGGCCACGGCGGAGGCCGGGATCATCGCGTCGGAGTTGGCGGACGCCGTGGCCCGAGAAGGCTATTACTATCCGCCGGACCCTACCAGTGACCACTACTCCACTCTCGGCGGCAATATCGCCTGCAACGCCGGTGGCGCACGCTGTCTCAAATACGGCATCACCGGCCATTATGTCATGGCCTTGGAGGTGGTGTTGGCCGACGGGCGGATCATGCGCGTGGGGGGCAAAGCGACCAAGAACGTCACCGGCTACGACCTGGTGCATCTGTTGGTAGGCTCCGAGGGCACACTGGCCATCGTCACTGAGGCGACGGTCAGGTTTATCGCCGCACCGGAGACCCAGCGCATGGCCCAGGCGATTTTCCCCCGATTGACCGATGCTGGCAACGCCATCAACGCCGTGCTGGCCAGTGGCGCCAACCCTTGCATGGTGGAGATCATGGACGAGACGGCCATCAGAAGCGTGGAGGAGTATTTGCACATGGGATTGCCCCTCGACGTCGAGGCCATCCTGCTTATCCAAACCGACGGCGATGAGGCAGACGCGGTGCGTGGCATTGAAATCGCCGCTGAGATCTGTCGCCAGAACGGGGCCAGCGAAGTGCGCGTGGCTACCACGCCGCAGGAAAGTGAGGAAATGTGGAAAGCACGGGCCTCCATATCTGGGTCCCTGGGACGCATCCGGCCCAACAAACTCGGCGAAGATGTCACCGTGCCCCATAGCGCCGTGCCGGAGATGATTGCCAAGATCAAGGAGATCTCGGCCAAATGGGACCTGCCCATCGTCATCTTCGGTCACGCTGGTGACGGCAACCTGCACCCCAACATCCTCTTCGACAAGCGCGATCCCGAGGAATCCGAGCGGGTGGAATCGGCGGTGAGTGATCTTTTCCGCGCCGCGGTCGAGGTGGGTGGCTCTCTCTCCGGCGAGCATGGGGTGGGAGTGCTCAAACGCCCCTATCTGGAAATGGCCATGGGGGCGGTGGCCGTTGAGATGCAGAAGCGTATCAAACAGACCTGGGATCCGAAGAACATCCTCAATCCGGGCAAGATCTTCTCCACGAAGGGCTCGAAATAGCACGAAAGACACGAAAGGCAGAGACTGACCATGAACGAGAAGTCTCAACTTGTGGGCTGGGATGATGGGAACGTATACTTCTACTTGAACGGTGAGGAGCACTGTATCTCTGATGAACCTGAACTGTTCGCACAAGTTATTGCTCTGTGCCGACGGTACTACGAGCAAAAGGCAGAAGAGCGAGCAGACATGAACGCGCCACCAAAGGCCACAGAGAGTCGAAGAACATAGGACCAAGATGACCACGATATCAGCAAAGCCATACCTATTGCTCGATGCTGGCGGCACGCTGGTCTTCATAGATCAGGATTATCTCTCACACCTGGCGGGTGCGCAAGGCTTTCAGATTGAGACCCATCGGTTCTACGAGGAACACTTCCGCCTCATGCACTGGCTTGACACGCACCTCAGGACCCAGCACAGATTCCCGCCGAGACTGAACAAGCCCTACACACAGATCCTGTTTGAGTCTGTGGGCATGGCCGAGGAGGTAGCGGCGCGGGCAGCGCAAATCGCAAAAACCAGGCACGAGGAGAAGCACCTCTGGACGTTCACCTTCCCCTGGATCGTGGAAACCCTTGAACGCTTGAGAGACGAAGGGTATCGAATGTCCATCATCTCCAACGCTGACGGCAGGGTGGAGCAAGAGCTACGTGATCTGGGCATGGCAGGCTATTTCGACATGGTATATGACTCTGAGATTGTGGGAACTCGGAAGCCGGAGCCGGATATCTTCGAACTGGCCCTGAAGGACTTGGGCCTGCAGCCTGAGGAAGCCGTGTACGTAGGAGACATATTCCACATAGACATCTGGGGAGCCAACCGGGCGGGCATCCCAGGTGTGCACCTCGACCCTCTGGGTCTCTACGCAGGGTGGCCAGGAGAACACGTGCAGGACCTGCGACAACTGCCCGGTTGGTTGCGGGGATACGCAGAAGCGCCGGAACGGTACGAGATGCTGCCCCTGCGCGATTTCGCATTGCAGACGGAGAATGAACAACCGTAGGCGACTGCCGACAGATCGGCGCCGCTACCGCCGGCAGACAGAGCGACGGCTGGCGATGGCTGTCGTGCTCTGCCTGCTGTTTCTGGGCGGCGGGCTGGTGGGGCTGATCTACGGCAGCGGCGCGGCGCTGATGGCCGTGAGCTGTCTGACTCTGGGCTGCGCCATCTTCGCCCTCCTCTGGTTCATCTTGACCCTCATGGAGTGGTGGGCAGGGAGGGAGTAGCCCTCATCTTTGCCCCTTTGGGAATGGCAAGCACTGAACTGAAATCGGCAAGAGGCTCCAAGACTAATTGAGGGGATGGCAGGCAAACTCATGTCAGCAAAGAAGAAGCCAGGACGAAACGACCCCTGTTGGTGCGGCAGTGGCAGGAAGTACAAACACTGCCACATGCGTCAGGATCAGGCAGAGGCAAGAGAATCGGCGGCTGCCATCGCGCCAACGATACCCACTGCGTCTGAAACGCCACCACTCTCAGCGGAAATCGAAGCCAGCAACGTCCGTTGGGAGCAGTTCGAGGCCGCCGATTTAGAGGGCAAAGTCGCGCTCTTCCTGGAGATTCTGGCTTCCGGGGAGATGGATGCGGAGGAAGCCTACGAGATGCTACAAGGCTTCCGTGGGGAGACCGACCCCCGCCGCGATCCACAGGCCCGCGCCCGCTACAGCGAACTGGTCGAACGACTGCGCCAGGAAGCGCCTGACCTGTATCGTCACGACCGGCAGTACTATCATCAGAACCTGATCAACGACGCCATCGCTGACGGCCGCTGGGAGGCCATCCCCGAACTCGTCGCCAGCTTTGCTGAACCACGGGTGGAGGGTGGCGTAGACATCTTCTTCGAACTCGTTGACCAACTGAAGTACCACGGGCAGACCGAATCCTTGATCCAGGCTATCAAGCAAATGTGGTCGGACGTGGAGGATTCTGGAGAACTCGTGCCCTGGACCAGCGACGAGTTGGGTGAAGAGCTTTTCCTGCTGGTCTTCTATCAGTACATTGAAACAGCAGAAACGCCGCGCGCCAGCGATCCGGTTCTGCACGAGGTCACTTCCCTGTATGGCGCATTCGACGCCGAGTGGCTGGAACGGGCCGTTCGGCATCTGTCCGCGCTAGCCTCCTCGCCCTGGCAACGAGCCGACTTCGGCGAGGCGGTGGACGCCGAGCAGTGGGCTGACAACCTCAACGCCCTGCTGTTCGAGTTCATGGCCGATCAGCGGCGCCGCGCTGGAGTGCCCTTCAGCAAGAGCGAATTGGCGCGAGGACAACTGCTCGAACTGCTACATCAGCAGGCTGCCGAGCCCGGAGAGACGAGCGGCGGGGAGCGGGCCCGTAGGACGCGTAGGAG
>CAZPMV010000250.1:3592-4977 GCA_964587335.1 uncultured Anaerolineales bacterium | reverse complement strand
CCGCTCTGACGGTGACGGCGTACGACGTGGCCGCGGCGAAGCCCGCGCTGGGCTGGAAGACGTAGATGCTGGTGTTGAGCCACTCGCCCGTACCCTCCAGCGGCGGATCAAACTCCAGCGGCTGCGGCAGATCGGCCGCCTCGTCGAGGCTCATCAAGGGCACCACGGGACGGTTGAAGACCGCCGTCACCAGGATGTCGGTGGCCACCTCCTCTGCCCCATCCGGCGGCTGCGTGCTGGTGACCTCCAGATAGCCAACGGTGTTGAAAGCGAAGCTGAGCGGTGCGCCCAGAGCCAGGCCCAGCGCGCTCTTGGCCGTCTCGGCAATGGTGATCTGGTAGCGAGTGGCTCGCTCCAGCGGCTCGTCGGGGGTGAAGAGGAGCGTGTCCCCCTCCACGGTCACCTGACCTTCTGCCTCCGGCTCGATACCGAAGGCTGCAGCCGCGCTCGGCTCGTCCAGCGGCTGGTCGAAGGTGACCATCAGAGGCGCATCCGGCGGATGCGGTTCGCCCCGCGCCGGACTGACGGAGATCACCGTCGGCGGCAGAGCGACAGGCGTGGGAACTTCCGTAGGCTGCGGCAGGGCGACGCTGGTGGAATGGAGCTCCTCCGCTGGCGTGGCCGTAGCGGGTTCAGTCGCCACTGTAGGCGGCGGCGTGGGTACCGCGCAAGTGCTCAGTAGCGGCGTGACCAGCAACATGACCAGAAGGAACAGGTTAGGCAGGACAGGGTGATGTTTCATGGCAAGAACTCCTTGAGCAAGATGCAAGATGCAAAGCACGTTTGATAGACGTCAGAGGGAGTGCAGAAGTTCCCAAAGCACTCATTCCTTCGTGGCAAGGTACAGAGGTCACTGCTCAGCCAGGCAAGGATTGGATACGGATCAAAACGGATTCGATGGATATGCACAGATACATTCAGAGAAATCCGTGAGAATCCGTCCAATCCGTGGGAATCCGCGTCCCACTTCCAGTCCTCTGGGCAGCAGACTCAGCAGTTACCGACCCATTAGGACTCACGCACCAGAGGCAGCCGTTCAATTCTCAGGAAGGCACTCAGAACACCAGCGTCCAGGATGACGACCGGGCTCAACGGGTTGTTCTCCCGGCGGCTTTGAGCATCTCATGGGCCATGGCCGCTGTCTCGGCGGGACTCTCATCGGCTTGGCGGACGATGCCCCGGCTGTGCAACGATTCCTTCATCGCCTCAATGGGAAGGCTGCTCCACTCTGCGGCGCGTCCCAGGGAAGAATCGCCCCGTTCGTACAGCTTACAGGCCATAGCCTCCCGCAAGTCAGGGCAGGCCGCCAGAAAGGTACGCACTGCATCGGTCAGAAACGCTTCTTCGTTTTCATATGAGTCGGTTGCGGTTGAGTCGGTTGCGGT
>CAZPMV010000250.1:2066-3492 GCA_964587335.1 uncultured Anaerolineales bacterium | reverse complement strand
TGAGTCGGTTGCGGTTGAGTCGGTTGCGGTCACGGCCGCCAGTTCTTCTCGGAACATAGGAGAAAGAGAAGCGCTTTCCAGGATGGCTTTCCCTCATCTTCGAATAGTTGACCGATCTTGAGACATTCTACCACGATCGTTCATCGTATGCAGTCTGCAAACAGGCTTGGAAATCGTGGCCTCAAGTATATCACCAGTTCCCTTGTTCTGGATCAAGATCCCGCATCAGCCTATAGGCCATCTCGGAGTAGAAAGTCTGCAATGTCTCCAACTCCAACGGCTTCAGCATTTTCGGCAAGTAGGTATGCCTGCCGATCTGTCGCAGCATTCCCACGAAGTAGAACTCCGTCAGGCCAAGGTCTTTCTCACGAGCCATCTCGAAGACTTCGTCGAGTTCGTAGCCCTCTTGCAGGATGAAGTATAGGTCCACGAAGTCTTTGATGCTGGCGCGGCCGAAAAGGGCGCAGACTTTGTTTGCCGCGATGTTGTCCAGGGCATCCACGATGATCCCGTCCCGAACAAGTCTCTCGCCGTACTACGGCCCAAAGTCCCGCACCATGTCAATCTTGAGAGTCTCTTTGATTTGTGGATGCGACAGGAAGAGCTGCTGGAAATACTGCGACACGCGCGTGCGTCTCAGCGCACACCCGAGATCGTCGGCAATCGCTTCCACCGGATGTATCGTTGCTCCCAGTGCTTCATCGTCTAGCGTGAACAGATCCAGGTCATCGCTCAGACGGTGGTGCAGGTAAAAGGCAGCCAGGGCTGTGCCGCCCGTCAGGAAGAAGCGCTGCCCCACGGGAACGGCAAAGAAGGCTTGCAGAAATGCCCTCTGCGGGGGGCTAAGAACATCGTCCATCGTCATCTGACCACACGCCAAGTGCATAGGTCCAGAGGTTGCGGATGTACGGCTTGAGATCCAGCCGCTGGAAGTTCTCCCGCACGTCGCCCAGGGTGAGGTAGCGCCAGATGTCCTCCCAGCGGGCGTACTCCAGGATGCGGGTGATGACCCACGCCTTTTCCACCTCGTTGTCCCCGCGCAGTATCTCGCGAATACCCTCTTCGCTGATGTCGTAGTCCCAGAAGAAGTAGGGACGCTGGCCTGTCGTTGCTCTCTCGATCATGATCTTCACACGTCCATTATACCACACAGCGAGAAGGATGACAAAGCTACTCGCTCACCGTGATATGCACGGGTTCGCTGGCAAGCTCTCGTCCCTCGACGTCCACCCCCATGGCCCGAAACTCGTGCTCTCCGGGCGTCAGCATCCACCAGGTCCGGTACGGCGGCTCAGTCAGCGTGACCAGCGGCTCGCCATCGGCCAGCAGCGTGACCTGCGTCAGCGCCACGCCATTCCCCGGCCGGGCGGCGACCTCGATGCGTTGGGCCTCCCGCGGCAGGCCCGCCCGCAACCGGTAGTGCGCG
>CAZPMV010000250.1:0-1966 GCA_964587335.1 uncultured Anaerolineales bacterium | reverse complement strand
TGCGGCTCGGCGCCGGCGATGAAGAGCTCGCTGCGGCGACGGGGGCAGTACTCGCTCGGCAATAACCCCGAATCGGCGCAGATCTCCACCTCCACCAACCCTCCAGGGCGAGAGAAGTCCACCAGCGGGCGGTCGCGCAACACCGTCTCCATGAAATCGTGCCAGATGGGCGCCGCGCCGTCCACGCCGCTCACGCCGCGCATAGGTTCGTTGTCAGCATTGCCCACCCAAACGCCCACCACCAGCTCCGGCGTGTAGCCGACCGTCCAGTTGTCCCGCCAATCGGATGTGGTACCGGTCTTGGCCGCCGCCGGGCGGCTGAGGCGCAACATGCTCCCCTCGCCGAAACCGGCGATGCGGGCGGCGCCGTCGCAAAGGATGTCTGTGATGAGAAAGGCAACCTGAGGAGACAAGACGTGATGCGTGACACGTGAAACGTCATCGTCAACAGCCAGTTTCTGGCCTTCAAGTGTCTCTATGCGCTCGATGACCAGGGGCTGGACGCGGGAGCCGCCATTGGCGAAGGCGGCGAAGGCGGCGGTGAGCTCCAGCAGCCGCACCTCGCCTCCGCCAAGCGTGAGGGCCAGGCCGAATTCCGCGTCGTCGCTGAAGGTGGTGATGCCCAGCTCCCGCGCCTGGTGGATGAGTTCATCCACGCCGATGTGCTGCAGCACCTTGACGGCAGGGACGTTGAACGAGGAGCCCAGTGCCTGGCGCAGCAGCACCGGGCCATGAAAGCGCAGGTCGTAGTTCAGCGGCACGTAGGGGGTACCCTCGCGGGTGGGGAAGGACGTGCGCACGTCGCTGATCAGCGTAGCCGCAGTGAAGACGGCGCGCCCGGCAGCCTCGGCCTTAGCGGGATCGAAGGCCGCAGCGTAGGTCAGCGGCTTGATAGCCGAGCCGGGCTGCCGAAGGCTCAGCGCGCCGTTCACCGCCCCGTTGATGCGGGCATCGAAATAGTCGGGGCTGCCCAGCATGGCGCGGATGGCGCCGCTCTGCGGGTCGAGCGCCACCAAGGCCGCGTTGTCCACACGGCGGTTGGGCGGCCCGTCGGGATCGTCGGCCAACTGCTGCAAGCGGCGGCAGACGATGGCCTCGGCCTGCTCCTGCCAGGCCAAGTCCAGCGTGGTGTACACCCGCAGCCCACCGCGGCGCAGCGTCTCGGCCCCCAGCTCTCTTTCCAATTCCGCCAGCACGACCATCACGAAATGCGGGGCCTCGATGGGAAAGGGCGTGGCGGCGTACTGCAGCCGCTCCGCCTTGGCCCGCCGCGCATCCTGCGTAGTCAGGACGCCGTGTCGTACCATCAGATCGAGGACGATGGCCTGGCGGAACTTGGCCGCCTCCGGGTTTTCCAGCGGGTTGTAGCCGGCGGGATACTGGGGCAGTCCGGCCAGCAGGGCACACTCGGCCAGGTCCAGCTCGCCAACGTGTTTGCCGAAATAGGCCTGCGCCGCGGCCTCCATGCCATAGGCGAAGTGACCGTAGTAGGTCTGGTTGAGGTAGAGGGCCAGAAGATCGTCCTTGCTGAACCGTCGCTCCAGCCGCCAGGCAAGCCACGCTTCCCGCAGCTTGCGGCGGTAGCTGCGCTCGTAGCGCTCCTCCGGCTCCAACAATAGGCCGCGTGCCACTTGCTGAGTGAGCGTGCTGGCCCCACTGACCGTTTCGCCGCTGCGCCAGTTGGTCCAGGCCGCCCGAGCGATGGCCTTGAGGTCAACGCCGGGGTGGTGGTAGAAGTTGGCGTCTTCCGTGGCGATGGTCGCCTGGCGGCAGGCAGCAGGAAGAGCTTCCAGCGGCAGAGGGGTATGCTTGCCGCCCTGGGGGTCAATCATCTCGTAGAGCAAGCGGCCGTTCCGGTCGAAGATAAGCGTGCTGGGAGCGGCGCTCCGGGTGAGAACATCGTCTGGCGACGGAAGATCGGCGAAGAGCGCGGCGAGGAAACCGGCGGCGGCAAGCGCCAGCGCCA
>CAZPMV010000249.1:0-4991 GCA_964587335.1 uncultured Anaerolineales bacterium | reverse complement strand
CGCTATGGCACGACGGCCGCTGCTGTCGCTCACGCCAACGGCATCGCCAATCCCTCCCTGATCTACGTGGGACAGGTGTTGCGCATACCTGCTGGCGGATCGTCGACACCCGCGGCGCCGTCAGGAGGCGGGCTGCGCTTCGTCGTGTATGTTTCGCAGCAGCACTGCTATCTCTATCGCGATGGCAGTCTGCTCTACAGTTGGGTTTGCTCCACGGGACGGGCGGGTGCGGCCACAAGCACGGGCACCTTCTACGTGCAGAGCAAGATCCGCAACGCCTTTGGTTCCAGGTTCAACGCCTGGATGCCCTACTGGCTGGGAATCTATTGGGCCGGCTCCAGCGAGAATGGCATACACGGCCTCCCTGTCAATGCCTCTAGCGGGGTCACCGTGTGGGCAAACCTCGTGGGTACGCCCATCACCTTCGGCTGCATCATGCTGAGCAACGGGGCAGCAAGTACCCTCTATGACCTGGCCTACATCGGCATGCCCGTGATCATTCGGCCCTGATCACCTGCGAGGCGGTTACGCTTCTGTCCTCGCTTCAATCCCCGCCAAGTCCTCCAGCACGGTGATGACCCCCGTGTGATCCAGGTCGCCCAGGCCTGCGGCCTGCATAGCCGCGAACAATTCGTGCACCAGGCTGGTCACCGGCAGCGGCACGTTGTAGTCGTTTCCCGTCTGCATGATGATGTTGAGGTCTTTGAAGTGGAACCGGCTCTTGAAGCCAGGCTGGAAGTCGCCCCTGATGACGCGTGGTCCGCGCACATCCATCACCCGAGATTGAGCATAGCCACCGCTCAGTACTTGGACGACGATGGCAGGGTCTACACCCGCCTTTGCCCCCAGCACCAACGCCTCGGCCATACCCGCGATGTTCAGTGCCACCTGGATCTGATTGCATGCTTTCACCGTCTGGCCGGCGCCGTTGCGGCCGCACAAGGTGACGGTCTTGCCCAGGGCCTCGAAGATGGGCAGCACCTCGTTGAACGTCTCCTCGTCGCCGCCGACCATGATGGACAGTGTGGCGTTGATGGCGCCGACGTCACCGCCGCTCACCGGTGCATCGAGGCATCTCACCCCCTTTTTCGCCATCGTGTCGGCAACCTTGATAGCCACACCAGGGGCGATGGTGCTCATGTCCACGTAGATGTCTCCCTCGCTCACGCCTTCGATCAGGCCTCCGGAGCCCCAGGCGACCGACTCGACATCGGGCGAATCCGGCAGCATCGTGATGATGACCTGGCCCTTCTGAGCGACCTCCTTGGACGAGAAAGCTTCCTCTGCGCCGGCGGCCACCAGTTCCCGCACAGGCTGCCGGCTGCGGTTGTGGACTATCAGTGAGTAGCTGGCTTTCAGCAGGTTCTTGGCCATGGGCAGTCCCATGATGCCCAGGCCGATGAAACCGATCTTGGGTTTTGACATAGCGTTCTTCTCCTCCTCATGAAATGGCAAGGGAACGTCGGCAGACATGCCAGAATTATCGCACAAGGGAAACGCTTTGTCAAAGGAGCAGGCTGTGCTACAATGCGGCAGGTCATTCTCACGAGGAGGAAAGGGAGTGAACAGCGGTCCAGGCCGTGTTATTGGCGTGTTCGACTCTGGGGTAGGCGGGCTCTCGGTGTGGCGCGAAATCGTTGCGCTGTTACCTGATGAACACACGATCTACTTCGCTGATCAGGCCCACTGTCCCTACGGATCGCGGCCGTTGCACGAAATCCGGGCGCTGGCGGAGGCCATTGTCTGTTTCCTGCTCGACCAGGGTGCCAAGCTGATCGTCGTCGCCTGCAATACGGCTTCGACTGCGGCGCTCTATCACCTGCGGGAGCGATTCGACATGCCCATCGTGGGCATGGAGCCAGCGGTGAAGCCCGCTGCACAGCGCACGGCGAGCGGCAAGGTAGGGGTGATGGCCACGCCGGCCACGTTTGAGGGAGAGCCCTTCGCTCGTCTGATGGGCCGTTTCGCCAGGGATGTGGAGGTCATCCGCCAGGTGTGTCCGGGGCTGGTGGAACGGATAGAGGCGGGACAACTGGAGGGGCCCGAAGTCGAAGCTCTATTGCGGAACTGCCTGCTGCCGCTGGTGGACGAGGGTGTGGATGTGCTCGTGCTGGGCTGTACACACTACCCTTTCCTGCGACTGACTATTGAACAGGTGATAGGGCCGGGGGTGGAGGTGATAGACCCCGCTCCAGCGGTGGCGCGGCAGGTGCGGCGTGTGCTGGCCCGACAGGGCCTGCTCAACCCGCGGCAGGGCAAGGGACGACATGTGTTCTACACCAGCGGTGCCGTGAAACCGTTTGCGGCCTTGGTGGAGAGGTTGATGGGGGAGAGGAGAGAAGCAATGTGAGCGATATCCCAAACTCGATTTGGGATAAACTTGGGATAAGTTGGGATAAAGTGGGACAGACACTGCTCAGTAATGGGGGATCCGGGATCAGGTGGAGGGCTGATCACTGACACGTGGTTCTCGATCACTTCAGAATGTAGTGCGTTCCTCTCTTATCCCCGATTTTCAGCAGGACCCCTTTGTCCACCAGGTCCGCCAGATCCAGGCGGGCGGTCTCGGCGGAGATGTTGGGGCATAGTTCGCGGTAGTCGCTATTGGCGATGCGACCATATTCCTGCAGGTATTGCAGGGCACGTATCTGTCGCTCGTTCATGTGCATCTCCCAGCGCGGTACCACGTGGCGCTTCCGCACGTTCTGCAGGATGACGGTGAACGAATAGGGTGTGGCGCGGAAGGTGGGCGCGGGGTGGCCCGCCTGCACCATGTCCTCGATCATGCGGTCAATGCCCAGCCCCAATTCCTCGATATAGCCCCACTGGAAGAGACCGCTGACCAAGCGTGGGTTGCGGCTGAAGTGTTCCTCGACGATGTTGTCCAGCGTGATGTAGCCGGGCAGCCCGCCGGGGCTGGTTACCTCTAGCCGGTCATCGAACATCCGCACCTCGATGCGCCGCCCTCGCAGCCGATAGTCACGATGGCAAACGGCGTTGACCAGCGCCTCGCGCAGGGCGAAGCTAGGGTATTCGGTTCGTTCCTCCCGCTGTAAGCCCCGCACCACCGCTTCCACCCGCATCTCCTCCCAGATCACCTGCCAGGTTCGTTCGAGGAGCCGCGCCAACGGCCCGCGGATCTCCTCCCGTCGGCCGTAGCCGGGCAGCCCTTCCGGCCCGCGCGGCTCGGTGCCAGCAAAGCGTACGAAGACCAGCCCGCTCTGTATCAGAAAGCTCTGCGGATCTCGGCCGAAGAGGAGCAAACCCACCACTGTGGGTTGCCCTTTGGCATCCAACGCGCCCATTAGCGGTAAGAGCTGTTCCGGCGGCTTCCGCACGGGACGCTGCTGTCGCTCCTCCCGCTTGGCGATGTACTCGGCGATCACCTCGGGGTCGAGGGCGTCAGGGGAAGCTCCCGGCACGGTCTCGATCTCGTAGTCTCCCGTGGATTTGGTGGCAGCGAGCTGGCGGATCATTTCGCCGCCCAGGGGGCGGTTCTTGATGCCCCTGCGGATGAGCACTCGGCCATCGGCCAGCGAATGCAGCTCGGTGGAACGGGGCACGCGGATGGCCACCACCATGCCCTTGCGGGTTTCCATCTGCTCCCATTCGGTCCGCACCGGCGGGCGACAGACGGTCAGCGCCAGCCCCAGCGCGTTTTCCATTTCGTCGGCCAGCAGTCGGTCAGCTACGCTGCCATCGGGTGCCACGCCGATGACGATGGTGCCTCCGTCGGCGTTGGCGAAGGCCACCAGCGTCTCCGCCAGCCGCTGCCGGTCGGGCTGTAGCATGAATTCGGTTTGCGGCCCCGGGCCGCGTCGGATCAAGGTATCGAGTAGCATCATGCACCTGAAGAAGCCCGATGATTGAAATCATCGTCTGGGAAGCGAAGTGCGTTGAAACGCACTCGGAACAAAACCGCGGTTGCGATAGCCGGCCATCTCCCGTAGCAACATGCCTTTCTCTTCGTCCAATACACCAACCAGTAGGAGTGCCTGAGCAATCTCTTTGTACTCGACCACAGATTGCCCGAACCCCTTGGCCAGCTCGTGTCGTCCTAGATCCAGCAGGGCTTCCAAGGCCCGACGAAGGTAGGATTCAGCAGCAGCTACGTTGCGGGGGTCGGCCCTAAAGCCGGTGTATGTGTCCCGAGGTAGCTCTCGCAGGCGGGCTAGCATCTGTTTGATCCAGGCCGCCCGTTCGGCAACAACTCGGGCGCGCAATTGAGAGTCCATAGGCTTTATCATGAGTTCATCATAGAGCAGTGCCTGCCAGAATGTGCTTCCAACGAGCGCGAGCGTATGGAGCCAGGTCTCCAGCCCGACGCAGCACGTAAAGTTCGTCCTCTGCCTGAGCATCAGCATCGGCTCTGTAAAGCAGTCTCCCACGAACAATGTCCACGGCCAGAAAGGGGTCGGCCTCTGGCAGCACCACCAGGTCTACTCGTTTCACGCCCAGAAGATCCTCCAGTGCCATAGCCAACCGGACACGCTCCCGTGCACTCAGGCGTTGGCCAAGTGCCGGTTGAACGCCGATATCCACATCCGAGTCAGGATGCTGGGGGGATACCTCCTGACCGTACACCCGGCTGGCGATCTCTGTCGCCCGGCTGCCAAAGACGTACAAAGCAGCTATCTTGTACTGGTCAGCCACTTCCCGCAGTTGTTCTTCGATGGAAGACATCTTCTACATCCCTTCGTTCAAAGTTCAAAGCACTGGGCCATCTCCATGAAGTCGTCGTTCATGAGAGTGGCTTGCACCCGCAGGTATCCATCGGTGGCTAACGAACGTTACTCAATTGTAGCCCACTTCTGACCCAGGCTGCAACCCTCACCACACCTCGATGTGACAATCAACTATCTCGGCATCCAGTCGCCAGTTCTCTATCGCCCAGACGGCGCGCATCAGTACGCTGTGCACCTCCCCGTCGTTGTTGGAGACGCAGGCCAGGCCGATGATGGCCCGCTGCCAGACGTCAAGGGAGCGGAGGT
>CAZPMV010000248.1:0-5007 GCA_964587335.1 uncultured Anaerolineales bacterium | reverse complement strand
TATGACCCGCGCCTGAAATCAAGAGCAACATACCGAGGCCAAGATCTGGTCCAAATCCGGTCAAGGCAGGGTCAAAATCGGTCTGGCGGAGAGCGTAATGAACACCTGGCCTATGCCTTCAAGAACTGCACAGCGTCGAACACACAGATCACCGCGCCGCCTACCTCTACCTCCTCGGTGGCCAGAACGGACAGCTCTCCGGATTCCATCACCGGGGGCAGAGAGCCCACGCGCTCGATACGAGTGTGGCAGTTATCCTGAATCAGACGGACGACGTCCTCCACCTTCTCATCTTCCACGCAGGTGAAGAGCGTCACATTCTCTTTGCGCAGGAACCCTCCGGCGGTTCTAAACGTGGTGACCCTGTATCCGCTCGTGACCAGGACATCAAGCAGCGGCACGGCGTCATCTCTGTTCACAACACTGACGATGAATTTCATACAGAACCTTCCCTCAGCGTCAGGAGCCCGCCATCCCGTAGGAACGCCTGCCGCGGGCGTTATTCTGCACCTCCAACACCTCCCGCGTGATGCTCTCCTGACGGATAGAGTGGTACTGGAGCTGCAACTTCTCCAAGCGTTCGTCCAGGTTGGAGATAGCGGTGTCCATCGTCTGCAACCGCGCTCCCTGCTCGCTGACCATTGATTCAACCAGTGCCAGGTAGACCTGCACAGCCAGGTGTTCCCATAGAAGGAAATCCTGGAGATCCTGCGGCGGCGTGCCCAGGACCAGATCCTCTGACACGGGAGCCTCACGAAACTGGGCTCCTTCCGAAGAATCAGGTTTCTGAGTGCGCCAGACGGCGGCGAGGTCAGGTGGCAGCAGGCGCACCTCGATCCTTTGATAACGACCAAATGAGACAAATTGGTTGTAGATTAGGTAGAGCGTGTTGAACGCCATTGCCTCATAGAAATGCTTGATCCTAGCCACGATGTCGCGCGCTTCGACAAAGGAGAGAGCGTTAGTAAGCGGGAAGTGCTGTGTGTGGAGCAACCCACAGCCGGCGCGGCAGAACAACCTTTCCCCATACCCTCCCAGAGCGATGACTTTGATCTCTCTTCCTCTTTCCCGTTCGCGCTCAATGAAATCCAGGGCATGGGCCACCAGGCCGACGTTGAATGTACCACACAGTCCCTGGTCGGAGGTCAAGGCAATCAGTCCTACGCTCTTTTCGGCGTCGGAGGCGGCTCCCCCAAGATGATGCGCTCCTCGCGTCAGCGATGTGGGGAAGGTCGTGGCCAGGGCAAGTTGTCGGTCTACATCGCTGGCGTACTCTTGCGCTGATCGCAACCGCACCCGCGCCCGCCGCCAACGGATCGCTGACATGGCCCGGATGGAACGCAACAGATGGCGAATGTCCTCCAGGCTCTGGAGACGGTGCTGAATCTCTCCGGCTACCTGCGCCATACCTGCTCCTTGAAACGCTCCAGCGCGTTCTGTAGGTCTGCCTCCAGATGGGGGTTCCAGTGACCGATGGAGAACTCAGCCAGCAGGCCGGAGCATTGCTGTTGCAAGAACCTGAGCAAGAAGGTCTCGAAACGACGTACTTGTTCGATTGGAACGTCGTCCAGGTATCCCTGCCCAGCGGCATAGATGACAACCACCTGGTGCGCGACTGTTATCGGCTCGTACTGAGACTGAGTCAAGATCGTGCGTACCCGCTCGCCGCGCGCCAACTGATCACGCGTTGCTTTGTCCAGTTCAGTGCCAAAGCGGGCAAAGATTTGCAGTTCGAGGAACTGGGCGATGTCCAACGCCAGGTGGCGGGAGACGGCGCGCATGGCGTTGTTCTGCGCCGCGCCGCCCACGCGGGAAACGGAGAGCCCTACGTCAATAGCCGGACGGATGCCCTCATTAAAGAGTTGAGTGGTCAGGTAAATCTGCCCGTCGGTGATGGAGATGAGGTTGGTAGGGATGTAGGCAGCGATGTTGCCAGCCTGGGTCTCAATGATGGGCAGGGCGGTCATACTCCCCCCGCCGTACGCTGCGGAGAGACGGGCGGAGCGTTCGAGCAGGCGCGAGTGCAGGTAGAAGACGTCGCCTGGATAGGCCTCGCGCCCTGCCGGTCGCTGCAGCAACAGCGAGAGTTGGCGGTAAGCGATGGCGTGTTTGGTCAGGTCATCGTAGACAATCAGCGCGTGCCGACCAGCGTACATGAATGCTTCGGCCATAGCGCAGCCAGCGTAGGGGGCCAGGTAGACCATTGAGGGCGGTTCCTCAGCGCTGGCGACAACGACCGTGGTGTGGTCCAGCGCGCCGTGTTCACGAAACGTCTTCACAATCTGCGCCACAGTGGACATCTTCTGCCCGATGCAGACGTAGATGCAGTAGACAGACTGGCCGCGCTGGTTGATGACCGTGTCAACGGCGATGGCCGTCTTGCCAATCTGTCGGTCGCCGATAATCAACTCACGCTGCCCGCGTCCCAACGGGATGACCGAGTCAATGGCCTTGATGCCAGTCTGCAGCGGTTCGCTGACCGGCGCACGCTGGATGAAGGTGGATGCCCGGCAGTCTATGGGGCGGCGCGTAATCTTCTCTGTCGCCTCCAGCGGCCCCAGCCCATCAATGGGTTGGCCCAGCGCGTTGACCACGCGCCCCAACAGTGGTTCGCCCACCGGCACGTCAATCACCCGCCCTGTCCCTTTCACGATGTCGCCCGCGTAGATGCCCTCGTCAGCCCCCAACACCACACAGCCTACGTAGTTGTGGTCGAGGTCCAATGCCAGGCCGTAGGTGCCATCGGGGAACAGGATCAACTCATCCACCATCACGCCGCGCAGACCAGAGACGATAGCCACGCCATCGCCCACCTGCTTAACCAAGCCCACGCTCTGCGCGGACAAGCGGTAGCGATACTGGTCAATCAGCCCGCGCAAGGCCGAGAGATGATACGCGGTCTCGAGATCGTGCGCAAGTTCGACCTGGCGGAGTTGGTAGAGCTGCTCATCGCCCAGACGGGCGATGAGGTCGAGCAGGTCGGCTGTGTGTAATGGAGAGGATGTAGCAGGCTTACCCAATTTCTTCCTCATACCGGCTGCGCAGTTGCTGGAGTTGCCCTCGCAGGCTGCCGTCGATCAGCATATCACCGAGCCGCACCGTCGCGCCGGCGATCAGACTGGCATCAACACGGCAGGCCAGATCAATGGGTTGGGATACCACTGTCTCTAACGTAGTC
Source organism: uncultured Anaerolineales bacterium (assembly GCA_964587335.1). Classification (GTDB taxonomy): domain Bacteria; phylum Chloroflexota; class Anaerolineae; order UBA3071; family UBA3071; genus UBA3071. The sequence goes on along the minus strand of CAZPMV010000248.1, from coordinate 1,829 downwards.
GTGATCAGCGCTTCGTCTTCCTGGGCCAGGGGACTCGCTGTGATCAACTCGGCCGAAACGGTCTCTTCGCCGCTGGTGGAGATGCGTCCCTCCAACTGCACCGAGCGCAACTGATCCAAAAAGGCGACCAGGTAGGCCTGATGTAGTTGCGGGTTGAGGATGTCTTCCATCATGCGCCGGGTGAGTGTAGCCACCAGTTCGCCGATCTTGCTGCGATGTAGGCGCAGAGCGTCGGCGCGTTGTTGTCCGAGTTCCTCTTCGATGCGCGCACGCATGGCCTCGATCTCCTGGTAGGCCTCCTGGAGCATCTGTTGCCGCGTTTCATCAATGACGATGCGCGCTTCGTTCTTGAGCGCCGCGATTTCCGCGTCAATGTTCCTGTGCTTTTTCTCGTACTCCAGCCTCAACACTTCGGCTTCACGAGCGGCCTTTTCCGCCTCCTCCACCGCCCTTGTCACCTGGCTCGCACGCTTGTCGAGCATCTCTTTCAGTGGCTTGAAGAGAAAGCGAGTCAGGATGTAGGCCACGATGAGGAAATTGGCGACTTGGAGAAGCAGTGTGCTTGGGTTAATGTCCAGCATAATCACCTCGCACGTGATCGTGCCCTCTCAGGCGGAAAGACCCCGTCTCTACTCCACCTTGATGATGTACTTGAGCATGGGGTTGGCAAAGATCAGGATCAAGATGACTGCCAACACGTAGATAGCCAGCGATTCCAACATGGCCAGAGAAAGCAGAACGATGGTGTTGATGCGGTCGCCCGCCTCGGGCTGCCGGGCGATCGCTTTCAGCCCGGCCGAGGCGACGATCATCTGTCCGATGGCGGGCACGACAATACCCACAATGACACCCGGCCCAGCGATCAAAACCGTCACTATGATGAAGATCTTATCCCACGGCAGGTTATTCCAGTCCATTTTTCATTCCTCCTCGTTGTGATTTGTAGGGGCGCGGTAACCACGTCCCTACTTGTGCGCTTGGACCGCTCCGCCGATATAGACGCAGGTCAGAAGCGTGAAGATGTAAGCCTGCAGCAAGCCGGTAAAGATGCTGAACAGCATCATCGGCACCGGCACAAAGAGCGGCATCACGATAAACAGGATGCTGATAATGATCTCCTCTCCCATGATGTTGCCGAACAGCCGAAAGGTGAGTGAAAAGGTGCGCGCAATCTCGCTGGCGATTTCGACGGGCAGCATCAAGAAGATCGGTTCGACATAGTGCTTCAGATAGCTCCACACGCCGCGCGTGCGAACCCCGAAATAGGGCACGCTGAAAAAGACGACCAAGGCCATGGCCAGCGGCGTGTTGATGTCCGGCGTGGGGGATTTCAGGCCGGGGAGCAAGCCAATCAGGTTCGCGGCGCCGATGAAAAAGGCTAGCGTGCCCACGACGGGCAGGAAAATCCCCGTGTCCTCGACACCTACCATTTCGCGGATCAGCTTTTCGATGGCCTCGACGATCCACTCCAGCATGTTCTGCACCAAACCCGGGCGCAGTTTGAGGTTGCGCCCGATCAAATAGGCCCCCACACCTAGCAGGAGCATCATCGCCCAGGTGTTGACGACCGTCGAGGTTACCTCTAGCGGCCCCACGGTGAAGACCACGTGCGGCGTGATCTCTTCGGCGACATTGGGCTCTTCTGCTGCACCGGCCGGCCCCTCCAGCACGTGGCTGACCACGGTCAGGCCGATGACCAGCGCGATCAGGAGCACCAGGGTAAGCTGGCTCCTCATTCTTTGCATGATTCTCACTCTCTAGGTAAGAAGTAGGGAGTAGGGAGTAGGGAGTAGGGAAGCGCATCGCTATCTTACTCCTTACTCCTTACT
>CAZPMV010000247.1:0-5012 GCA_964587335.1 uncultured Anaerolineales bacterium | reverse complement strand
CCTGACCTCAAAAGGGTGGGATGTCGCGAACAAGTTGGCCCAGGAGCCAGCGTATGCAGACCTTGCTCGGCGAGCTGATACTACTTATCGTCTTTTCAACAAGTACAAGGGGAGTGGCTTGAAAAGCTTTGTCTACACTTACTTCCCAGAAGTGGTCAATCGTAAGCTGGGAGCAATGATTTAGGAGATGGTCATGGCCTCACCATCGCTGGTTATCCGTAGGATCGTCGTTGAAGGTGAGATCTCGTGCGATTTGCAGTTTGGGCGAGGTCTCAACATAGTGCGGGCCGTCCAGACCGGCGGCGATCCTAAGTCTACCAACCAATGTGGCAAGACCTCGTTAGTCGAACTTATACAGCATGGCCTTGGGCGACGGCAGAAATCCAAAGCCAAGTTTCACTTCGCGCCCATAATTGAGCAACTGGAAACCCTGTGGCTTGAGATTGAAGCTAATGGTGAAGTGCTTACGATTGAGCGGTCACTACAAGAGATCACTGCCCGTGTTCGCGTTCGCGAGGGACCATACGTCCCTGGAATCGGAGGCACTCCCGCCGAACTGGTCAGCATTAGAGATATGTCTGCATTGCTTCTCAAAGCCTTGAGCATTCCGATGGTCTCGGTGAAGACAGCCCAAGGAGACCTGTTTCCTCTCAGTTTCCCTACGCTAATGAGGGCATTTGTGCTCCATCAGGAGGATAGCTTTGGCGCGATCCTTGACAAGATGCTGCCAGAACAAAGACGTGCTGACGTTATTGGTTTCCTGAGCGGCATTACTCCCATTGAGCGATTCGTTGTCGAGGACAAGTTGTCAGAGGTGCAATTGGAAGTGCAGAATACAGAAGGCTACTTCGATTCTGTGCGAGCCTTCTTAATAGAAAATGCGGTACCATCACTGATTGAGGCCAAAGCAGGAGTGCGCACGGCTGAGGAGGCTCTTCAAACTGCTAGGGAAGGACAGCGAAGCATCCAGCATGAAATCCGTCAGGCCAGCTCTGGTCAGTCTTCTGTGGAATCTGGAAGGATCGACAACCTTCGCCATCAGCTTCTCTCCATCCAAGGTGAGGTGGCACAAGACGAGCGGAGCTTCATCGGTCTGCGACAGGAGGAAGAACGATTAAATGAAGTGCTTGCCTCGTTGAGAGTTGATCGTCAGAAGGCACGACGATTGCGAGTTTCCAGTACTATACTCAGTAGTATTGAATTCGGTATCTGCCCTCGTTGTCTTCTGGAAATCACGTCTGAAATGCGGTTGAGAGAGCGGTATGCGCGTTGTTCCTTGTGCAACCGGCTACTTAGAACCACGTCCGATACGCCACCAAGAGCCATGCCCAAAACGCAAGATATCGACCTGCAAATCGAGGAGACCGTGGCGATATTGGCGGACGTCCGCCGGGAGAGAGAGGCTGTACAGGACAAACTTGATCAACTTCGTGCTCTAGAGTCCGACATTGGCCACAGCTTAAACATGGAGACTCAGGTGTACGTTTCACCTGTCGTGGACCAGCTGCTGGCCCAGGCCCACGAAGTAGCTCAGAGAGAAGCTGAATTGGCTCAAGCTGAAGCGTTGCTTGGGCAAGCAACGGCCCTTGAGGCGATAAGGGAGCGATTGGACCGGCTCAAGCGAGAGCAAGCAGAGCTTGAGGATCAGCTTAGAGAAGCCCGTAAACCACACAAGGCACGCCTAGATGCGCTGCGTCAAATCTATGAAAGTATCATGATGGCTGTAGATTTTCCACACTTCGGAAGCTGCAGAATAGACAGCCGATCGCTTATGCCGTACCTAAATGACACCCTATATATTCACACAGGTACTGCTTTCAAGGGGCTGGCAACGGTCTCCTATCACCTTGCTTTGCTGGAATTGGCGCGGAAGGAAGAAACTTTTTTCCCGAGTATGCTCGTCATCGACTCGCCGGCTGTAGGTGACCTCAACGATGAGAGTCATGACAAACTGCTTCACTATCTCTCCATGTTACAGTCTACTGCGGAGCAATCGGACTCTGAGCATGATGCCGAGGAGTTAGACTGGCAGATCATTCTTACGACACGTAGGTTGATCCCTGAACTCGAACCCTATGTGGAGGAGGAAGTCAGTGCGCCAGGCAGAATGCTGCTTCGCAAGCGAAAATAAGGTGCCCAGGCATCCCGATTGTCATTGATTTCAGCAAGGGAGGCCACCTCCCAAGTCGCAGACCTGTCAGCGACTTGCTAGAAGAACGATGCCGCATGTAGTGGAGAATACTCAAGAAACATCGAAAGGAGAACAACCATGAACATCGAAAAAGCCAATGCACAAGCAACAGAACGCATGATGGAGGCCCGCCCAGTGCTGGTGGGACTGGGCAAGGCGCGGGATGTGATACCGGGCATGCACGACAACTTGCTGCTGCACGCCAGCCCGCCTCTCACCCCTCGAGGCCAGCCTCAGGCCAAAGCCTGGGCGCGGGCATCAGGCCCTATGCGCGGCGCCATCACCGGCACCTGATCTTTGAGGGGAGAGCATGCAAAAGCGTCTACCTGCTCCCAGACTAGCTCAAAAGGAGGTTTTATCCCATGGAACAAACCAGCTTCAAGGTCTATAGCTACCGTTGGATCGTGCTCCTCGCCTTTATGTTTGTCGTCGCCATCAACCAGCTTCTGTGGATAACCTTTGCCCCGATCACGAGCAGCGCCGCCAGCTACTACGGCGTCTCGGACCTCAGCATCGGTCTCTTGTCCATGAGCTTCATGATCGTCTACATTGTCATCTCGATCCCCGCCTCCTGGGTCATAGACACCTACGGGATACGTGTTGCCGTGGGAATAGGCGCTGCGCTGACAGGCATTTTCGGCCTGACGCGGGGGCTGGTAGCACACAGCTACACGCTGGTGCTCATATCGCAAATAGGAATCGCCATCGGGCAGCCGTTCATCCTTAACGCCGTGACCAAGGTGGCGGCGCGCTGGTTTCCAGTTCAGGAGCGGGCCACCGCCTCGGGCCTGGGATCACTGGCCATGTACCTGGGCATCGTTGTGGGGATGGCGCTCACCCCGTACCTTACGATCCGCTCTGGCATCGGTAGCACGCTCCTTACCTATGGGATTGTATCCGTGATAGCCGCAGTTGTCTTCTTCGGCGCCGCCAGGGAACGTCCGCCAACGCCTCCATGCCCCCCGGGTCAAGAAGAACGCTCCCTGGTTTTCGACGGCCTCAGGCAAATCCTGCGCCAGAGGGACTTTGTCCTCCTGATGCTTGTCTTCTTCGTGGGCCTGGGCGTGTTCAATGGGGTGACCACGTGGATCGAAGACATCGTCAGGCCCAGGGGATTCTCGATCACCCAGGCCGGGATCACTGGCGGCTTGATGGTCATGGGCGGCGTCATCGGCGCCCTGATCCTGCCCTCGCTCTCGGACCGCTATCGTAAGAGAACCCCCTTTATTATGTTGGCCTTGGCAGGTGCAACTCTGGGACTGGTCGGCGTCACCTATGCCACGGGCTACTGGCTCCTGCTCGCCTCAGCCTTTGTCCTGGGTTTCTTCTTGCTGAGCGCAGGCCCGATCGGATTCCAGTATGGCGCCGAAATCGCCTATCCGGCGCCAGAAGGCACGTCAAACGGTCTGCTCCTGCTGATGGGGCAGATCTCGGGGATCGTTTTCATCCTGGGAATGGACAGCTTCAAGTCCCCCGCAACAGGTTCGATGAGCCCCTCCTTAATTGTGCTTATCGGGCTCATGGTTCTCGGCCTGCTTCTCTCCACAAGACTCAGGGAATCGACGCTGATGGCGGAAAGTGTGAGCCGTTGAGACGCAGCCCTGTTGCCGGTGGCACGGCTGGCCCTATGCATGGGAAATATCGAAATCGAAGGAGAATCACCATGAACATCGAAAAAGCCAACGCAGAAGCCACAGAGCGCATGATGGAGGCCCGCCTGGTGTGGTGGAGTATTACGGCACTCTCACGGTCAAGAAGAGCATCTCAGGCCTGGGGAGTGTAACCAGCCTGGGCAATCCCTGAGGACGCCAAGAGTAAGACACATGCCCGTATAAACGCTTGATTCGGGGGATTATGCGGAAAGATTCCGTACAATCACCTGTTGGGCGCAGAGAATCACGCATGCAGAGGTAGGTGTAGATGAGGATATTGGGCATCAACGGCAGCCCCCATAGGAACGGGAATACGTTCAAGCTGATCAACGAGATATTCCGAGGAGCTAGTGAAAATGACCACCAATGCGAGATTGTTCATCTGGTAGATCTCCACCTGGATTACTGCAACTGGTGTGGAGAATGTTATGAGATCGGTGTCTGCCCAATTGATGATGGCTTCCAGGAGCATCTCAAGCAGCTTTTCGAGGCGGATGTACTGATCGTGGCAACACCCTCCTCCAACCGGTCAGTCACCGGCTATATGAAAAACTGGTTGGATCGGTTCTGCAACAGTCAGTTGATTTGGGAAGTGGACGAAGACGAGCACGTAACCAAGCAATCCCGCGTGCCTGGTGGCAAGAAGGCCATCATTATTGTGCAAGGCTGTACCGATTTGTTCCAAGAAACAATAGAACCCATTAACGTGGTAATGGACGTGCTGGAAATCCCAGTAATTGAGAGGTTGGTCGTTGCCAAAGTAGGCCTTACTGAAGAGGACATCGTTGACAAAAGGCCAGAGGTAATGCACCGGGCTTTTCAAATTGGTCGAAGCTTGAGTTAATGATTCTTATACATACTAAACTGCGCTAACATTCACTGGAGCTGACCGGGCTATCGCGCGCCGGAATGGAAAATAGCCAAAAAACAAAATACTGAAAGGAGAACAACCATGAACATCGAAAAAGCCAATGCAGAAGCCACAGAGCGAATGATGGAGGCCCGCCCGCTGCTGGTGGGACTGGGCAAGGCGCGGGATGTGATACCGGGCATGCGGGAGAACCTGCTGCTGCACGCCGGGCCGCCCATCACCTGGGAGCGCGCCTCCGGGCCGATGCAGGGCGCCATCACCGGCGCCTTGATCTTCGAGGGAAAGGCGACAAATGAGG
>CAZPMV010000246.1:2243-5022 GCA_964587335.1 uncultured Anaerolineales bacterium | reverse complement strand
CCAATGTACCAGTTTCCCAATCTTCCCGGCGGTGGGGGAGTGGCGTGGGGTCGCTGAGACTGCCGCCACGATGTTAATACTATATACGTTATGTCACCACAGCGTCCTGCCGCCTGCACATATTGACATAAGTGTCGCAGCACCACAAACGGGGGAGTGCTTTGGGGGTCATTCCTTCTGTACGCTCTGTGCCCCTCTGAACTGCACAGACAGAGGTTTTGCCTCGTCAGTCTCTGTATGAGCCAGTTCATTTGCCGCGCCTTGTCTTGTGTGCTACAATGGGCGACTGATCGGCACAGAAGCTCCGTCTGCTCGGTGTCGGTATACAGGTACGACTATGTCAAATCACTCTTGGAGTAGCTCAATGCGTGTTGTACGCACCCTTCTTATCATCTTTCTGAGCGCTTCCCTGCTGGGAGCATCGTACGTGGCGGGCTTTGGCACCTACTGGCTCATCAGCCGTGCGCGTGCCCAGCCCAGCGAGGAAGAAGCTAGTAGCTTGGACGTGTTCTGGGAAGCATGGCATATCCTCGATGACGAGTTCCTTGGCGACCAGCCGACCGACCTGGAACGTGCCTACGGTGCTGCCCATGGCATGGTCGACAGCTTCGGCGATCCCTACACCCTTTTCGTCGAGCCGCAGCCCCGGGAGCTCGAACGGGACGAACTGCGGGGTCACTTCGGCGGCATTGGCGCCTGGGTGGCCCAGGACGAAGAAGGCCATATCATTCTCACGCCGATGAAGGGACAACCTGCGGATCGAGCGGGCATTCTAGAGGAAGACATCGTCATCGCTGTAGACGGAGAAGACGTCACCGATATGTCCTACAACGACGTGGTGGCGCTGATCCGAGGCCCTGTGGACACCAGTGTCAAGCTCACTATCCAGCGGCCTGGGGTCGATGAGCCGTTGGAGTTCGAGGTCAAGCGGGAGAGGATCGAGCTGCCCACCGTCGAGTACCGCATGCTGGAGGAGGATGCGGAGACTGGCTATGTGTCCATTCGCCTCATCAGCGAGCGTACTCCCGACGAGCTGCAAGACGGTTTGCGGGATCTGCGTGAGCAAGGTGCAACTCGGCTGGTCCTCGACCTGCGCCACAATCCAGGCGGCGCCCTGCTTGCCTCAGTAGACGTCACCAGTGAGTTCCTGTCCGGCGGTGTGGTGCTGTACGAGGAGAGGAAGGACGGCCAGGAGAAGCCGTACCGCGCCGGTCGTAGCGGCCTGGCGCTCGATTGGCCATTGGTGGTGCTGGTGGATGGAGCCACAGCCAGCGGAGCGGAGATCGTGGCCGGTGCGCTGCAAGACCACGGCCGTGCCCACATCGTCGGCGAGCAGACCTTTGGCAAAGGCTCGGTGCAGCACGTGCACGATCTCAGCGACGGCTCCTCCCTACACGTCACCGTAGCTCGCTGGCTCACGCCCCACCATAATCAGATCAATGGCCAGGGGCTCACACCGGACGAGGTCATTCCTTTCACCGAGGAGGACATAGCTGCAGGAGGGGACCCGCAACTCGAACGTGCCATTGCCTATCTGATCGAGCAGGCAAGTTAGGTTGTGGTGGGCTTGTTATGTCAATACATCGCGGGCAATCCATCCCCCTACCCTACCCCACCGGTGCTGCAGAGGTGAACGATGCAAGTGATACGTAGGCTTCTCAGGCTCACGGCGACGGCCCTGTTGGTCGCTACCATCACCGCCACCGCTTTTTTCGCCGGCTACGGCGCGGGGACCAAGGTTTCCGCCTATCCCATCGCGCCGGCGACCGAGAACCACAACCCGGGGATGGGCGAAACGGAGGCGGCTGCTGCGCCGTCGCTAGCCACAGACTCTTCTCCCTTCGACATCTTCTGGGAAGCATGGCGTGCCCTGCAGAGCGACTACTACGGTGAGCTGCCGGATGAACAGGAGATGACCTATGGCGCCATTCGCGGCGTGCTGAGCCTGCTCGACGACCGCCATACCGCCTTCCTCGATCCCCAACAGGCGACACAGTGGAGCGCAAGTATCCGCGGCAGTTTCGAAGGTATCGGCGCTTTGGTGGACGAATGGCCGGACGGCGGCGTGCTCATCATCGAGCCGTTTGAGGGTCAGCCCGCCTGGGAGGCTGGCTTGCGCCGGGGCGATGTGATTCTGGCCGTAGACGACCAGGAGGTGACGGAGAGGACACTGAGCGAGGCCATCTCTCTGATCCGTGGGCCCAAGGGCACCACTGCCCATCTGCTGATCCTGCGTCCAGGCGAGCCAAAGCCCTTTGAGGTGGAGGTTGTACGAGAGCGCATCAGGATTCCGGTGGTCAAGAGCGGGATGCTGGAGGGCCACATCGCCTACCTGCGCCTGATGGAGTTCACCTCCAAAGCACCGGGCGAGGTGGAGACGGCGCTGCAGGCCCTGCTGATCTTGCAGCCCAAGGGGTTGATCTTCGACCTGCGGGGCAATCCGGGAGGTCTGTTGGACTCGGCGGTTGAAGTTGCCAGCTTCTTTGTGGAAGGCGATATCCTCATCGAACGCACTGGGGATGGAGAAGAACAGCACTATCCGGCCAAGGGACAGCCGCCTATCGGCGACGTGCCGCTGGTGGTGCTGGTGAACGGTGCTTCCGCCAGCGCCTCCGAGATCGTGGCTGGCGCTATTCAAGACAACGGGCGGGGCTTGCTTCTCGGCGAGCAGACCTTTGGCAAGGGCTCCGTGCAGTTGCCTCACACCCTCAGTGATGGCTCGATGCTGCGCATGACCATCTCTCGCTGGTTCACGCCCAATGATCGGGCCATCCACGGC
>CAZPMV010000246.1:0-2143 GCA_964587335.1 uncultured Anaerolineales bacterium | reverse complement strand
GCTGCGCATGACCATCTCTCGCTGGTTCACGCCCAATGATCGGGCCATCCACGGCAAGGGACTGGCTCCCGACGTGGTCGTGGAGTTCACGCCCGAGGATGCTGAGGCGGAGCGGGATCCGCAACTCGAGCGGGCAGTGGACATCCTGCTTTTGGGGGAAGTGAAGGAGGCAGGGCCGTGAGCGGGCGTTACCGCGCCCGCGAGTTAGGCATCGAGACGGGACTGCTGCCACCCGGCCCACTAAACGGTATCACCGATGTGTTGGGCGTGCGGGTGGGGCAGGTCACCCTGATCGAGGGGGAGACAGTACGAACTGGGGTGACGGCGGTGCTTCCCCACGACGGCAATCTCTTCCACGAGAAGGTCTTCGCTGCGGTGCACACGCTGAATGGCTTCGGCAAAGCGACCGGCTTCGAGCAGGTGCGGGAGGTGGGCACGCTGGAAGCACCGGTGTTGCTGTGCAGCACACTCGATGTGGGCCGCGTCGCCGACGGTGTCGTGAGCTGGATGCTGGAGCGCGACCCAGAGATGGGCAAGCGTGCTGGCACGGTCAGCCCGCTGGTGGCCGAGTGCTTCGATGGCTACTTGAACGATGCTCGCGCCCGCACTGTAGGGCCGGAGCACGTCTGGGCCGCCATTGAACGAGCGCAGACGGGGCCGGTGGCAGAGGGGAATGTGGGCGCCGGCACCGGCATGAGTGGCTTCGAATTCAAAGGGGGCGTCGGCACCAGCTCGCGGCAGGTCGAGGAGAAGTACGGCAGCTACACCGTCGGCGCGCTGGTGGTCCTCAACTGCGGCAGACGGCGACAACTGCTGGTCAAAGGCGTGCCCGTAGGTCAGGCGCTGGCCCCGCTTGGGGCGGGGCTGGCCGACTGGCCCGGCGAGCCCGCACCGGAGGGTGGTTCCATCATCATGGTGCTGGCCACCGACGCCCCGCTGAGCGCTCGTCAACTGGCCCGCGTGGCTCGACGTGCAGTGTTGGGCCTGGGGCGCACGGGCGCTATTGCCACTCACCGCAGCGGGGATTTCGTCATTGCCTTCTCGACGGCACAGCGGGTCCCCCACCGGGAGCAGCAACTCACCCGCACCCTGACCGTATTGGCAGAAGATGGTCGGGCCATTGATTCGCTTTTCCAGGCCACGGTCGAGGCGACAGAGGAGGCCATCATCAATGCCCTCTGCATGGCAGAGACGATGCAGGGGCGCGACGGCCACGTGCGGCATGGACTGCCGCTGGATCGGTTGGTGGAGCTCCTGCGCGCTCACGGGTATGCGAGCGTGCGCCTGCCTCAGGTGTAAGACCAGCCCACCGGTTGCCCCCCTACTCCGGCTTGATCGCCCCGCCGCAGTAGGGGCATTCGGCGGCAGCCAGTCCCGCCCAGGAGACCTCGTTGAACCCAGGCCGGTGGAGCAAGACCCGCTGGAGCCCGTTACTGATGTGGAGCTCTATCTCTTGGAGGAAGCCAACCGCGTGCTGGCTGATTCTGTAGCCAGGCTAGGTCTCAAGGACAAGCTTCGGCTTTGGGAGTTGCTGGATGGGGAGATAGCTCAGGCTGAGGAAGAGGTGTGGGAGCGAGACCCGGTCGTGCAAGCCGAGATGCGGGAAGAGCGCTCCGCTTACCTGGCGGGGGATTATGCGACCATTGACGAGTATATCGCCAGCCAGCGAGACAAGGCCTGATGAGTTATCGGAAGGATGTGTATCGAGGTTGATTTGCCTTGGAGGAGTTATCTATGCCTGACTGTCCCAATTGCGGCACCTGGAACCCTGATGACAAGCTGGTGTGCTGGCGTTGCCAGACGGAGATGCCCAAGCCAAAGCCGGAGAAGAAGAAGCCTGTACGTTTCCTGGGCATGCCGGTCTGGAGCTGGGTGGTTTTGGCCTTGATGGTGGCCTTCTGGCTGTTGGTCACCTGCCTGGGCCCGCGGTTGTCCACCGCTGTTGTTGGATAGTTGCCAGTTCCTTGGTACTCACTCCTTTGGTCTCCCGTCCCAAGCCGGATTGGACCCGGGACTGCGCCCCGGCGTGGGCAGAGTGCTAACCCTGCACCAGGTGTTGGAATCGCCCGAGCAGCGCGGCCGGGACGCGCCCTTGTACCAGTACGCCCTGCGGTCCGTGCTCCTTCCGCTCCACGCTGCCGCG
>CAZPMV010000245.1:0-5026 GCA_964587335.1 uncultured Anaerolineales bacterium | reverse complement strand
GCATCTCCAGTTCCTTGATGTCCATGACCACAACGTCGTCGCTGTCCACTCCCAGCCGACTGGCCAGGTCGTGCACCGCCATCTCTGTGGGTGATTCGAAGGGCAAGGGGATGGCACGATCACCCGTATCTGGTTTCTCCACGGCGGGTACGTGATCGGGAGGGAGTGTGGTCGTCGGGGCAGTGGCTACCGTAGGCAAAGGGACAGGAGCAGTCTCTTTGGGCAGCTCCGGTTCCTCCGCAGGGGCAGGGGCTGAAGGCGGCATGCAGCCTGTCGCCACCAGGATGGCCAAACTGAAGGCCAACAGCCCACAAGCGCACGCTGCGTAGTTCTTCATGGCCGATCACCTCCTGTGCAAGGACTCTGCTGAAAGAACCGCCAGACTCGCCACGGAGCCACAGAGGCCGCTATGACGCCGGACTGCAAATCCGGCGCGAGCGCGAGCTCCGGTGTGATGCCGGATTGCAGATCCGGCGCGAGTTATGATGTAGGGCGGCTTTCCATAGTCGCTGTCAACTGGATGCAGACAGCCGCTGCAGCGCCTCATCCGCTGTGAGACCGGCGATGTGCACACGCTTCTGCCGGCTGCGCTCGCCGCTTGTGATGCTCACCTGCTGCTTGCGCACGCCGAGGCGACGGGCCAGGAAGGCGACGAGAGCCCGGTTGGCGGCTCCTTCCACCGGCGGCGCGGCCAGACGCACCTTGAGTGCCTCCCCATGCACGCCGACGATCTCGCTCTTGCGCGCCCGCGGCACCACTCGCAGCGTGAGGGTGATGCCATCTTCATCTTCATCAGCAGTGAGCCAGCCTGCTTTCACTACAGAAGCCTCAACAGCAGCCCCTCAACGATTTGCAGCAGCACCAGGGCCACGATGGGCGACAGGTCCAGCCCCGCTATCGGCGGGATGACGCGGCGGATGGGGTTCAGCAGGGGCGCGGTGATGCTATCGAGGACGTGCAGCACGTTGTAGGCCCAAAGCGGGAACCGCACCCGGGCGGCCAGCAGCCAGCTTCCCAGCACCTGCAACAGAATGGCCATGGTGTAGACGTCGAACAGCAGGATGATGATGCGTCTGATGGTGTACATAGCTCAGTGTCTCTCTCCGAAGATGGCCCTGCCGATGCGAACGATGGTTGCGCCCTCTTCCACAGCCACCTCGAAGTCGTCGGTCATGCCCTTGGATAGGTGACGCCAATCGAGGTCGGGGAAGTGGGCCGCCAGCCGCTGCCGCAGTTCACGCAGAGCGACGAAAACGGGGCGTGCCTCCTCTGGGTCGGGCACGATAGGGGCCATGGTCATCAGCCCCTGAATGCGCAGGTGCTCGAAGCCGCGCATGGCCTCCATTGCCGGTTCGACGTCGGCCGGGTGCAGACCGTACTTGCTGGCCTCGTCGGAGACATTGACCTCCAGCAGGATGGGCAGCGTGCGTTCAGCCGCGCCAGCGAAACGATCCAGCCGCCGCGCCAGCTTCATCCTGTCCACCGAGTGCACGAGGACGTAGGGCGTAACGGCCCGCGCCGCCTTGCGGCTCTGCACGTGGCCTACCATGTGCCAGCGGATGTCGTCGGGCAAGAGCCCGAACTTGGTCTCCGCTTCCTCAATCCGGTTCTCGCCGAAATCCCGCAGTCCCAGCTCGTAGGCGGCGCGGATAACCTCGACTGGCCGGGTCTTGCTCACTGCCACCAGCGTGATCTGTGCTGGGTTGCGGTCAACTCGCAGGGCAGCGGCAGCGATGCGTTCCCGCACTGTCTGTAGGTTGGCTTCGATCTCTGTTGTCATCTTCAGTTCTCTATCTGCTGCAACAGACCCACGAATTCGTTCACGCTCGTACCGGCTTGCCGGATGATGGCTCTCACCCATTGCTTCCGCTGGACAGCCATGACTTTGGCGAGTCCTCGGCGTGAGATCGGTCGAACGCTCAGTCGAGCCGTCCGGCGGATTGGCAAGCCAGATACCAGCCGAATCAGGCCGCTGTCATCTGCACGTTGATCATACCACAGGCAATGCCGTTCAGCAAACTTCACTTTGGCAATGTCACATCAGCTTCGTAGTCGCGCACGAAGCGCAGCGGAGTGCGGTTTCGCGCCACTCTGCTCCGCTCCGTGGCGCACTACGAGCCTCTCTCCGTGCTACAACGCGGAATGTGGCGATGTGGCATTGACGGGCTATTCACGCAGGCAGATCAGCGCGGAGTGATGGCCCGTGCGCCCGTTCTCGGCGCGGTAGGAGTAGAACTCGTCGCGGTGGCAGGATGTGCAGAGGCCAGCGACTTCGATTTGCTGTACGCCCGCATTGCGCAGTTGGCGCTCATTGGCCGACCACAGGTCGAAGTGCAGCGATTCGGGTCTGGATGTTTGCGGAAGAGCGGAAGGAGCAGGAAGGGAAGATGATTGCCGCTTTTTCCGTTTTTCCGCTGACTGGGGGGTTGCCTGGATCAGGCCGTTGTCCGGCCCGAAGGCTGCATCCACCGCCGCAGCCACTTCTACCCCGACCTCGTAGCAGCAGGGGCCGATGGACGGGCCGACTGCAGCTACCAGGTCGTCCGGCGCCGAACCTAGTGCTTCCACCATCGCCTGTACTGCCGCCTGAGCCATGCCAGCGACGGTTCCTCGCCAGCCGGCGTGTGCCAGACCTATCGCCTTCCGCCGTGGATCGTACAGCAGAATTGGTACGCAGTCGGCGAAGCGCAGCAGTAAGGGCACCCCCGGCTCGTCGCTGATCAGCGCATCGCAGTCCGGGATGAAGCGCCCACTGTCTCCTGCACCGACACGGTGAACCTCGGCGCTGTGCACCTGCCGTGGCGAGACCAGCGACTCCCGCGCAATCCCCAGTGCCGCGCACAGCCGCCGGTGGTTTTCCTCTACCGCCCGCGGCTCATCTCCCGAGGCCCAGGTCAGATTGAGCGTGGCGAACGGCGGCTGGCTCACTCCACCGTGCCGCGTGGACACGGCGTGGATGAGCTCAGGGAAAGCGCTGAGGCTGGAGAAAGTGTAGTAGGATACGTCGTTGGAGAAGTTGAGCTGCACAGGGAGAACCTTTCGAATTCGTAGGGTGTAATTCGACTCCAGTGAAAAGGGCCAAAAGCCATCAGCGGATTGAGAGGATGAAGCAGATGAGAATGAAACAGAATCGGCTCAATCCGCTCAATCCGCTGACAATCCTGGGTTCTTTCAGAGGAGTCGTGCTACAACTTAGTCGCAAACTCCGCAAACTTGACAGGCAGTGTTTCCCGGCGGACACGCATAGCCCGCCTTTTCCTCTTGGCTCAGCCGCCATTCTCGACGCAGGAACGCTGCGCTGACGCCGTTATCCACTACCTGCCAGGGGAGTGGCTCGTCCAGGCTGCGTTGGCGCAGGAAGTCCTCCGCCGTCAGGCCGCACTCCGCCAACGCCCGCCGCCAGGCAGCCAGCGACAAGCGTTCCATTTTCAGCAATACCTGCGCCAGACGACGGTCGCCGCGGGACAACACCCCTTGCACCTCCGCCCAGGCGGGGCTGTCGGCCTTCACACTGATCCTGCTGCCGCGCAGTCGCTGTTTGACATAATCCTGCCGGGCTTGCAGTGTGGCCGCAGGCGTCATCGCCGCCCACTGGAACGGCGTGTGCGCTTTGGGCACGAAAGGGGTCAGGTTGATGGTCAGGCGGCGGGGGAAGCGATGCCGCACTTCCAGCACCAGGTCCACCAACGCGTCCATATCCTCGTCCGTTTCGCTGGGATGGCCCAGCATGAAGTAGAGCTTGAGTTGGGGGAAGCGGTAGGCGGCAGCCCAGTCCACTGCTTGCAGCACCGATTGCTCGTCCTGCGTCTTGCTGATGACCCGCCGCAGCCGTTCGCAGCCAGCCTCCGGAGCGATGGTCAGCGTCCGCGTGCCGCTTTCGGACAGCGCCTGCACCAGCGTTTCCGTCAGGCTATCGGCCCGCAGCGAGGAGACGGAGATGCGCGCTCCCAAGGAACGCAGCCGCGTCGCCAGCTCGTCTATACGGCTGTAGTCGGACACGGCCGCGCTCACCATACCGATGCGCTGGCGGTGTCTCAGACCTTCCTGCGCCTGTTCCAGTAGGCTATCCAGCGGTCGCTCCCGCGGTGGGCGATAGAGGTATCCGGCCAGGCAGAAGCGGCAGCCCCGCCCGCAGCCGCGGGCGATCTCAATCAGGTACAGAGCGCCGAACTCTGTATTGGGTGTCAGTACCACAGAATGGGTCGCGTAGCGTGATAGGTCGCGCACCCATTGTCGGCTGATCCGCTCTGGGTTGCAGGTTGCAGGTTTCAAAGTTCCAGGGTCCGAATCTTGGAACTTGGAACCTGGAACTTGGAATTTCACCACTTGAAGTTCAAGATTGGAAGTTTGACCGACGTAAACCCCTCGTATCGCTGCCCACGCCTCCAGCGTCGCTTCCCGCTCTCCCAGCGTCTCCTGGCACGCTTCCACCAGCGGGCTGATGAGCTCTTCGCCTTCGCCGATGACAATGGCGTCGAAGACTGGGGCCAGCGGCTCTGGGTTGGCGCTGATGGCTGGCCCGCCAGCAATGATAAGCGGCCAGGTGGTGTCCCGCTGCTCGGCAAGTGGGGGGATGCCCGCCTGACGCAGCATGTCCACCACGTGGAAGTAGTCCAACTCGTACGACACAGTGAAGGCTAGCAGGCCGAAGTCGGTGAGCCGCCGTTGCGATTCCAGCGAGATGATCTCCAATCCCTGATCTCTGGTACCTGATCTTGGGTAGAAAGCTCTTTCGCAGACCACATCGGCGCGATTATTGAACAACTGATACAGAGTCTGAAAACCCAGGCTGGACATGCCCACGAAGTAGGTGTTGGGGTAGATCAGGGCGACCGCCAGCTTGCCGCCCCAATCCTTGAAGATGGCGCCGGTTTCCTGCTCCAGTATGCGTTTGGCCTCGGCGATCTGTTCCCATTTCATATGAAAGAACTCAAGATTGTCAGCGGATTGAGCGGATTGAGCCGATTCTGTTTCATTGTCATCCGCTGCATCCGCTCAATCCGCTGATGGCTTTTGGCCTTTTTTC
>CAZPMV010000244.1:3650-5045 GCA_964587335.1 uncultured Anaerolineales bacterium | reverse complement strand
GTACCAATCTACCGGCACTCAGGTCAGGAGGATGCGCCATGGACTTCACCTTCAGCGAAGAACAGGAGATGTTCCGCACCATGTTCCGGGACTTCTCCGCCAAGGAAATCGCGCCCAAGGCCGAAGAGATCGACCACGAGGAGAGACTCCCTCCAGATATGCTACGCCAAGCAGCTCAGCAGGGCTTCCTGGGAGCGACACTGCCCGAGGAATACTTCGGAGCTGAGCTGGATTATGTCAGCTATGCCCTCCTCACCGAGGCCCTGGCCCAGGAGTCCATGTCCTTCGCTGTGACCCTGGCGACACACGTAAGCCTGGCAGCCATGAGCATTCTGGTGCATGGCACCGATGCTCAGAAGGAGGAGTGGCTACCCCCCATGGCCGATGGCGAGGTGATCGGCGCCTTCGCCCTTACCGAGCCGGACGCCGGAAGCGACGCTGCCGCCCTTCAGACGCGGGCCACGCCCCTTCCCCCACCTGGGGGGGGGGTACAAGAGGGGGGGGTGATGTTAGACGGCGTCAAAACCTGGGTCGCCAACGGCGAAATCGCCGGCCTCTTCCTGGTCTTTGCCCAGGGGCCAGAGGCCATCGAAGCCTACCTGGTTCCCAGGGACACCCCCGGACTGACGGTGGGCTACCGGGAGCCGACGTTGGGGCTGCGCAGCGTGACCTTCAATACGATCTACCTGGAAGGCTGCCGCCTGCCGCTGACCAATCGCTTGGGCCGGCCGGGTGAGGGCTGGACGGTGGCCCAGCGAGCGCAGGATCGCTTGGCCATTTCTCTGGCCGCGGCCGGGTTGGGCGTGGCTGCAGACAGCGTGAACATCGCCGCACAGTTCGCCAGCGAGCGAGTGCAGTTTGGTGTCCCCGTCGCCCAGAAGCAGGCTATCCAGAACTACATCGCCGAGTCCTTCATCGAGGTAGAAGCGCTGCGCTACCTGGTCTACCACGCGGCCTGGCTGGTTGACCAGGGAGAGGACTTCTCCGCGGATGCGGCGGTGGTCAAGGCCTTCGCTGCCCGCGTGGCCCGCAGCGCCACCAACCGTATGCTCCAGGTGATGGGCGGCTACGGCTACATGGAGGATTACCCCATGGCCCGCAAATACCGGGACGCCCGCGCACTGGGCATCATCGGCGGACCCACGGAGCTGCAGCACGTCCACATCGCCCAGAAGGTCTTCGCCGGATGGGATGTCGAAATCGTGCCTTAGTCGTTGGTGGACCGGTAAACTGGGAAACTGGTAGAGTGGGAAACCGGTAAATTGGTGGAACTCCAAACATACCAATCTACCAATCCACCAATCTACCGATCCAGGAGGTAGATATGGACTTCTTTTTTTCTCCCGAACACGTTGCCCTGCGCCGCATGATCCGAGAGTTTGCCGAGAACGAGGT
>CAZPMV010000244.1:0-3550 GCA_964587335.1 uncultured Anaerolineales bacterium | reverse complement strand
GGCGAGGGGTTCATCCCCTTCATGAAATCGCTGGACATGGGGCGGCTGACCTTGGGAGCAGCCTGCCTGGGTGGAGCCCAAGCGGCAATGGAATGGTGCATCCGCTGGGCCAAGACCCGCAAGCAGTTCGGCGTCGAACTGGCCCACAAGCAGTCGGTGCAGTGGATGATCGCTAACATGGCCACGGAGATCGAGGCCCTGCGCAGCCTGGTCTACCGGGTAGCCTGGCTGGTGGATACAGGTGAGCCCTTCGGCCAACTGGCGGCCATGTGCAAGATGTACGGTTCCGAGGTAGCCTCTCGGGCCATTGACGTGACCCTGCAGATCCACGGTGGGCTGGGCCTCACGCGAGATTTCCCCATAGAGCGGGCTTTTCGCGACGCTCGCATTGCCGAGATCTTCGAGGGCACCAACGAGATCCAACGGATCGTCATTGCCAGCAACATCTTCCGCCAGCACGGCGTGAGAATCAGGCCGTAGCAAGAGAGCAGGTTGCAGCGGAGCAGGTCGCAAAGTGGCACGTCGCAGAGTCACATGTCGCAAAATCGCAAGGAAGCACGGAGCATGGAGCAAGGGGGCAAGCCGAAAGGATATGAAGGGACGGCGGTCTACCAGTTGGCGAAGCGGCTGGCCGTGGAGATCCATCGCATGACCCTGGAGGAGTTGCCCAAGTTCGAGATGTACGAGGAAGGAAGCCGGATCAGGCATTCGGCGAAGTCTGTCGTAGCCAACTTCGTCGAGGGCTGCGGCATGAAGCGCTACAAGGGCGACCTCGTGCGCTATCTGACCTACTCCCGATCCTCGTACGACGAGACCAAGGCGCATCTAGAGATGCTGCACGAAACCGGCTCGCTCACTCCCGAGCGCTTCGACTACTTCTACAACCAATAGCGCAAACTAGGCGCCATGATCTACAATTACCGCCAGGCAGCCATCCAAGGCCGCGTCTGACTCTTTCGACCCTGCGACCTTGCGACTTTGAGACTGGAGGGATACCATGCGTATTCTCGTCATTATCGGAAGGGTCCTCGACCCTCGCGGCATCGTAGTGAAACGGCAAGCGGGCCGCATCTTCATCAACAGGGAGGAGTATGTCCTCCAGCCCGCCGACCGCTGTGCGCTGGAAGCGGCGCTGCGCATCAAGGATGCCACAGCCGCTGAGGTAGTGGCCCTCCCGCGTGGCCCGCTGCCCGACGACGACGTGCTCCGCCAGGCGCTGGCCAGTGGCGCTGACCGGGCGATCACCCTTACCGGCGAGGGATTCGACGCCGCCGGCGATGCGGTCATGGCCCGGGTGCTGGCGGCGACAGTGCAGCGGCTGGGCGGGGCTGATCTGATCCTCACCGGCGCGACCACGCTGGACAGCGGACAGGGCCAACTGGGCCCCCGGCTAGCCGAAGCCCTGGGCTGGCCCCAGATAGTCAGAGCCTTGCAAGTGGAGGTGGCTGACGGTCAGGTGCAGGCGGTGCAGCAGGATGGCGCCGGCTACGTGGCCGTCGAGGCCGACCTGCCAGCCGTAGTCACGGTCGTGCCCGGGGCTCTCAAGCCCCGCTACCCCGACGGCGTGCGGCTGATCAACGTTTATCGGGCGGAGGACGCCGTGGAACGGTGGGACGTGAGCGATTTGGTGAGCGAATCGATGCGTCAACCGCTGCTGGAGAAGCGTGGGCAGGACTTTCCCCCGGAGAGGGAGCGGGGGACGCGCCTGAGCGGCACAGCGGAAGAGATGGCCCAGGCGGTGGCAGAGCCACTGGCCCAAAGAATGCTCAGGTAGAGGAGGGACTCTGATGGACCTTTCATATCTCGACTTGCTAATGGCGCAGCAAGAGGAGGTCGCCGAGGCCGAGGGTGGCGGCGGCGTCTGGGTCGTGGCTGACCTGATGGACGGCGCGGCGGCGCCGGTGACGCTGCAGGCGCTGGGCGCGGCCCGCACGCTGGCCGACTCGCTGGGAGCCTACGTCTACGGAGTCCTGCTGGGCGAGGACGTTACGGACCTGGCACAGAGCCTCTACCAGGCCGGGGCTGACGGCGTGCGGTTGGCCGACCATCCCTCGCTGGCCCGATTTGCGCTGGAGCCCTACCTGAAGGTGCTATCCGCCCTCTTCGAAGAGGAGCAGCCGGAGGTGGTTCTGCTTGGCGCGACGGAGGCAGGGCAGCAACTGGCGGCGCGGCTGGCGCAGCGTTTGGGCGGCGGACTGATTGAGCACGTGACGGCGCTCAGCCTGGACGAGACCACCCGCACTGTGCAGGCCACCTTCCCGGTCTACGGCGGTGAGTACTTCGATATCGCCGCCTGCCCCGAAGCTCGACCGCAGTTCCTCACCGTCGAGCCAGGAGCCTTCCCCGCTCCCTTCCTCGACCCCTACCGCCAGGGGGAGCCCACGCTGCTGGAGGTGGAGCCCGTGGAGCCGGCGGTGCGCGTCGTGGGCCCAGCCGAGGGGTTCGAGCCGCCCTCCGTGCCGCTGGCGCAGGCGCCGGTCATCGTGGCTGCAGGCCGTCAGGCAGGCGACTTCGAGATGGTCAAACGGCTGGCCGCGGCGTTGGGCGGGCAGGTAGCTGGCGATCGCGGGGCACGGGACGCCGGCTGGATCGGCCCAGAGCAAATCGTGGACGTGCGCGGCGTGACCGTTGCACCCGAGCTGTATGTAGCCGTGGGCATCCGCGGCGATACCTTCCACAACGCGGCCATTGAAGAGGCCAAGTTCATCGTGGCCATCCACCCCGATTCCACGGCACCTATCTTTGAGGTAGCTGATTTATGTCTAGAGGCTGATCCGAAGGACGTGCTGCCACCGCTGCTGGAGGCGCTGGGGGCTGTGTAGTACATTCTCGAGGCGACGAGCCCGAACAAGTTCGAGAGTCCACACCACGATGCGAAGACGGACAGGCAATGAAGCCTGTCCGTCTTGACTTGTGGCGGGATTGGAGATACAATGGAAGCAATCAGACAGGAGGTAAAGGGCAGATGATCAGACAAATGACCATTTCCGAAATCCTAGCAGACATTCATGCCGCCGACGAAATCCTGCACAGATTTGAGCGCAAGTATGGGATACACTCGGACGTCTTCTATGAGCTATATGGGCAGGGGCTACTCGATGACGGCGAGAATTTGGAGGATTTCGCTGAGTGGGGAGGGATGTACAAACTAAGAACCCGGCGAGAAGCAACGTTCCGTCAGCAGAGTCGGCAGATGGTTGAGACACTGCAAACGCTATCTCCCCAACCATTCGTTCGGCTGCTTCCCCGTGAAATAGCTGTGGTCAGTTGACATGTTAACCTCTGGCGAGGAGTACGAGCGTTTCATCTACACGCTCCCTAATCGCTATCCCAACATCTAGGTTTCCACGCTACATCTGATCCCCACCGGGGCAGCGGCGGGACGACTAATGGGCAGCGTGACCTTTGGCGAGGGGATCGAGTTGCGCGTCTTCGAAGCCATTGATTTCGCCGCCGGGGAGATACTGGACTATGGGTACACGGTCTATCGCGGAGAGGAAAGGGAATACTGGTATGATCCCCAAGAGCACCCCGGCGATCCATCCCTTGC
>CAZPMV010000243.1:0-5059 GCA_964587335.1 uncultured Anaerolineales bacterium | reverse complement strand
GGGTTCGCCAGAGTGCTCAGGAGCGCCTAGAGATGCGCTCTCGAACCGGAACCCGGGTCATCATCGGGATGGCGACATGTGGTATCGCCGCTGGCGCTGGGGAGACGGAGAACGCTATCCGGGAAGAACTGCAGAAACGAAAGATTGACGCTACTGTGACCAGCGTGGGTTGCATAGGGATATGCTCCAAGGAGCCGTTGGTGGATATTGAGCAAGCGGGCTACCCGCGCATCACCTACTGCAATGTCCACCCGGACATGGTGCCACGGCTCATTGAGGAGCATCTGATCGAAGGCAACGTGGTCCAGGAGTGGGTGATGGGGCGCGTGTTCAGCCAGGGCATTGGGGAACGGTTGACGTACGAGGAGCCAGTGGCTCACCAGGCGGTCCCCTTTTACAGCGAGCTTCCCTTCTATCGCAAACAGAAGCGCATCACGCTGCGCAATTGTGGAATCATCGATCCGGAGAACATCGAGGAATACATCGCTCGCGACGGCTACGCTGCGCTGGCCAAGGTTCTGACCGAGATGGTGTCCGAGGATGTCATTGATGAGGTGAAGCGCTCCGGCCTCAGAGGGCGGGGCGGCGCCGGCTTTCTCACCGGACTGAAGTGGGGGTTTACTTCCCGTGCCCCTGGCGACGTCAAGTATCTGGTCTGCAACGCCGATGAGGGCGACCCCGGCGCATTCATGGATCGCGCCACCATCGAAGGCGATCCCCATAGCCTGCTGGAGGGGATGACCATCTGCGGCTATGCCGTCGGCGCGAAGGTAGGGTACATCTACTGTCGGGCGGAGTACCCTTTGGCCATCAGGCGTCTCAGGGTAGCCATCGCCGCAGCCGAGGAGTATGGACTCCTGGGCGACAATATCCTCGGCAGCGATTTCTCCTTCCGTTTGCGCATCAAGGAGGGAGCAGGCGCGTTTGTGTGCGGCGAGGAGACGGCGTTGTTGGCCTCCATTGAAGGGCGGCGCGGCGAGCCGCGTCCTCGCCCACCCTTCCCGGCTGAACGGGGGCTTTGGGACAAGCCTACCAATCTCAACAATGTCAAAAGCTACGCCAATGTCCCCCAGATCATCCTCAACGGCGCCGATTGGTTCGCCGGCATCGGCACCGAGCGCTCCACAGGCACGGCCATCTTCGCCCTCACCGGCAAGGTGAACAACACCGGCCTGGTGGAGGTGCCGATGGGCATTACGCTGAGGGAGATCATCTATGACATCGGCGGCGGCATCCCCGACGGGAAGCAATTCAAAGCTGTGCAAACGGGCGGCCCGCTGGGCGGTTGTCTTCCAGTCGATCAACTGGATGTGCCGGTGGACTTCGACTCGCTGGTAGAGCTTGGCGCGGTCATGGGCTCAGGCGGCATGATCGTGGTAGATGAAGACACCTGCATGGTGGAATTGGCCAAGTTCTTCCTGACCTTTGCCACCGCCGAGAGTTGCGGCAAATGCGTCCCCTGCCGGATGGGGGGAAAGCGCATGTTGGAAGCGCTCACCCGCATTACCGAGGGAGAGGGCAAGCCGGAAGACCTGAATATCATCAGCGAAATCGCTGCGGGGATGGAGAATGGCGCGTTGTGTGCCCTGGGCCAACTGACGCCGGGGCCGGTAATGGCCGCATTGCGCTACTTCGAGGACGAGTTCCTTGCCCACGTCGTAGATCATCGCTGCCCGTCGTTGCAGTGCGCAGCGCTCGTTTCGTACTATATCCTTCCTGATCAGTGTGAGGGTTGTGGCATCTGTCTGAGGGCTTGCCCGGCGGGGGCCATACTGGGTGGTAAGCGCATGATCCACGTGGTTGATCAAAGCAAGTGCATCAAGTGTGGAAACTGCTTCGATGTGTGTCCATCACGCTTCGCTGCCGTGCTCAAGGTGTCGGGGGAAAGCGTGCAGGTTCCGGAGAAGCCCATCCCGGTAGGCGAGTGGAGTGTGTGACCACCACCTTCTGGATCGAGAAAAAGTCAGCGGAGAAGCGGAAGAAGCGGAAAGAAGGGGTGGGGTCATTCCGGCAGTTCCGCTGTTCCGCTGATCATTGAAAAGGAGATAAGGCGACTGATGAGAACGGTAAACATCACCATCAACAGTCAGAAAATTGCAGCTCAGGCCGGGCAGACAGTTCTAGAGGCGGCTGCATCGGCTGGCATCAAGATCCCCACTCTGTGTCACCATCCAGCCTTGGAACCTATTGGCGCGTGCCGCGTGTGCTTGGTGGAAGTAGCCAAACAGAGAACCTTGCAGCCGGCCTGCACCTTCAAGATAGCAGAGGGCATGGAGGTCTGGACTCATTCGCCGAAGGCGGAGGAGACGCGGCGCTTTGTGCTGGAGTTAATCCTTTCCGACCACCCGCTGGATTGCATGACCTGCGAGCGGGCGGGCGACTGCGAATTGCAGGACCTGGCCTACGAGTATGGCATCAAACAGTCCCGCTTCCCCGGTGAGCAACACGACTATCCCCTGGATGCTTCAAACCCGTTTTATGAGCGAGACTACGAGAAATGCATCCTTTGCCGGCGCTGCGTGCGAGCCTGCGAGGAGATCAACGGCGTAGAGGCGATTGGCGTCATCCGGCGCGGGTTCGATAGCAAGATCGGTACTGCCTACGATGGTCTGATGCAGGATGGCTCGTGCGAGTTCTGTGGTATGTGCGTGGAGGTTTGTCCGACAGGAGCCTTGTCGCCCAAGCAGGCCAAGGGGCAGGGACGTTCCTGGGAGTTCGAGAAGGTGACGGCGGTCTGCCCTTACTGTGGCGTGGGCTGCCAGTTCGACTTGAATATACGGGATGGGCAGATCGTCAAGGTGTCGTCCAAGTGGGACGCCCCGGCCAACCACGGCTGGACTTGCGTCAAGGGGCGCTTCGGCCTGGACTTCGTCCACCGCTCCGACCGGCTGACCAGGCCCCTGATCCGCCGCCAGAAGGGCGGTGAATTCGAAGAGGCTGACTGGGATGAGGTGCTCGAGTTTGTGGCGTCGCGGTTTGGGGAGGTCAAGGAGCAGTATGGTCCCGATGCCTTCGCCGCCCTGTCCTCCGCCAAATGCACCAACGAGGAGAACTATGTGATGCAGAAGTTCACTCGGGCGGTGATAGGGACCAATAACATAGACCATTGCGCACGCCTTTGACACAGCGCCACCGTGACCGGTCTGGTCACAGCGTTCGGCTCCGGAGCCATGACCAACTCCTTCGATGACCTTGCTAACGATACGGAGATATACTTCATTATCGGCTCTAATACCACAGAAGATCATCCGGTGTTGGGTATGCGCATCCGGCAGGCGATCAAGCGACGGCGAGCCAAGCTCATCGTCTGCGATCCTCGCGCCATTCCCATCACCGATTTTGCCACACTCCATATCCGACAGAAGCCAGGCACCGACATCGCCTTGCTCAACGGCATCATGCACGTCCTCATCGCCGAAGGGCTCTACGACAAAGCGTTCGTCGAAGAGCGCACCGAAGAGTTTGAGGATCTGAAGGCCAAGGTGCTGCAATATCCGCCCGAACGAGCGGCAGCCATCTGCGGTATCACCCCAGAGGAGATCATCGAGGCGGCACACTTGCTGGCCGAGAACCGTCCGGGGGCGCTGCTCTACGGCATGGGCATCACCCAGCACACCACAGGCCACCAGAACGTGCTCTCCACAGCCAATCTTCAGATGCTACTGGGCAACATGGGTACGCCCGGCGGCGGCGTTAACCCCCTGCGAGGCCAGGTCAACGTTCAGGGTGCATGCGATGTTGGTGCGCTGGTTAGCGTTTACCCTGGCTATCAGAAAGTGACCGACGAGGCGGCGCGGAAGAGATTCGAGGATGCGTGGGGCGTGCCTCTCTCTAACCAGGTGGGCGCCACCCTGGTAGAGATGCTCCACAAGGCGGAGCGGGGAGAGATCCGCGCCATGTACATCATGGGTGAGAATCCGGCGATCTCGGATCCGGACGCGAGCCACGCCGAGGAGTGTCTCAAGAGCCTCGATCTTCTGGTGGTGCAGGATATCTTCCTCACCGAGACGGCCCAATTGGCGGACGTGGTATTGCCCGCAGCCTGCTTCGCCGAGAAGGACGGCACCTTCACCAACTCCGAGCGACGTGTCCAGTTGGGGCACAAGGCGGTGGATCCACCCGGCGAGGCCCGGCAGGATTGGTGGATCATCGGCGAAATCGCCCGCCGCATGGGATACGACGGGCTGACCTACGACTCGCCGCGCCAGATCATGGACGAGATCAGCCCCCTGACCCCCATCTATGGGGGGATGGACTACGACCGCATCGGTGAGATGGGCTTGCAGTGGCCCTGCCCGAACGCCGAGCATCCCGGTACGCCCATCCTGCACGTGGGGAAATTCACTCGCGGGCTGGGGCGCTTCAGTGCAGTGGACTGGCAGCCACCGGCAGAGGAACCGGACGAGGAGTACCCGTTTATCTTCACCACTGGGCGGGTGCTGTATCACTTCCACACCGGCTCCATGTCTCGCCGTTCCGCCGGTCTGGACGCGATCTATCCCGAGGGGATGGTGGAGATCAACGGCGAAGATGCCGCCGAGCTAGGCATCGCTGACGGGGATATGGTGAAGGTCGCCTCGCGGCGTGGCGAAGTCGAAGTGAAGGCTCTGGTGAGCGATATGACTGAGCAGGGCGTCGTCTTCATGGCCTGGCACTTCGCCGAAGCTGCAGCCAACAAACTTACCATTGCCGCGTTGGACCCTGTGGCCGGGATTCCGGAGTATAAGGTCTGCGCCGTGCGGGTGGACCGGATCAGCTAGATCGGTGTGTCCCAGCCCGCCACGACGCGGTGATCGGCGGAAAGGGTGAGATGCATCACTGGCCGCAGCTCGATCTCCCCCTCGCGTTCAATGGTCAGCGGAACAGCGGAATGAGCGGAATGCCCCCCCTTCTTTTCCGCTTCTTCCGCTTCTCCGCTGACTTCTGCGTCGGCGCCCGTGGGCGTGCCCCGCTTGGGGCGGGGCGTGTGATTCTGGGCGCGATCAGATCAGCAGGTACGGGTTCTCCAGGGTGGTCTTCAATTCGGCCAGGAAGCGCGCCGCCTCCGCCCCGTCCACGA
>CAZPMV010000242.1:0-5100 GCA_964587335.1 uncultured Anaerolineales bacterium | reverse complement strand
AAGGTTGTAGCATAGGGCCTTGTGCCCGTTCTTGCTGCCCAAAGACGCCCACAAGGGGCCAAACTACGCTTGACTGAATGACATTGGCTGAGGAGTGGGCCCAAGCTGAGTCTCCAGCTTGGCAAGTCTCGACTCACGGCAGGTGACTTCGCCAGGCGAAGGCTAGTTTGACACATTGTTTCAACTGTCATACAATGGTCACGCTGTGCTGCGCTCCCTACCCAAGGGTCTCAGCCATCGCTTGGATTGACGAAGGACCAACCGTGGCAAGACAAGAGGAACTGGAGTCCTTACTTCGTGCTGCTGAGCCGCTGATTGAACTGGCCATCGCTGAGGACATCGGCCCCGGCGACGCCACCAGTGAGGCTACGCTGGCCGCTGACGCTATCCTTCACGGCCGCATCATCGCCAAGGCCAACGGGGTCATCGCCGGACTGCCGGTGGCGGCGGCCGTGTTTCGCCGCGTGGACCCCGCCATCGATGTGGTCGCCCAGGTTGACGACGGCCAGGAAGTGGTGGCCGGCGAGCTGGTGGCCGAGGTTACGGGCCCTGCAAGGGGCGTACTGGCGGCGGAGCGCACTGCCCTCAACTTCCTACAGCGGATGTCGGGCATCGCCACCCTTACTTCCCGCTTTGTCGATGCTGTTGCTTGCACGCAGGCTGCCATCCTCGACACGCGCAAGACGCTGCCGGGCTTCCGGCTGCTGGACAAGTACGCCGTGCGCATGGGGGGTGGCCAGAACCACCGCATGTCGCTCTACGACATGGTCCTGATCAAGGACAACCACATTGATGCTGCCGGTGGCATCATCCTCGCGGTTGCTGCTGCCCGCGCAGCCCATCCCTCTCTGCCCATTGAGGTCGAAGTGCGTGATCTGGACGAGTTGCAGCAGGCGCTGAGCATCAGCCCACCTGTGGACCGCATCATGCTCGACAACATGAACCTGGAGGAGATGCGCCAGGCCGTCGCCATGGCTGCTGGCCGGGCGCCTCTGGAAGCCTCCGGCAACGTCACCCTGGGGCGAGTCGCCGAGATCGCCGCCACGGGGGTGGACTGCATTTCCGTGGGCGCGCTGACCCACTCGGTGAGAGCGCTTGACCTGAGCCTTGGCCTGAACATGCAGGTGACCAAGCCACAAGAGGCGGCCATAGCCGTCAACCTCGCCACCCATGTCGCCAGGCTGAAGTCTGTCCTCTCTGACCAGATCGTCATCCTGGGACACCACTATCAGCGGGACGATGTGATTGCCTTCGCTGATCTCCGGGGGGACTCCCTGGCGCTAGCGCGTGAAGCGACGCGGACCGACGCGCAGTTCATCGTCTTCTGTGGCGTCCATTTCATGGCCGAGACCGCCGCCATCCTGGCCAAGCCCGGTCAGCATGTGCTCATCCCTGATCTCACCGCCGGCTGCTACCTGGCCGATACCGCCACCATTGAGACCGTGCAGGCCGCATGGGATCATCTGGAGGCTGCATGCGGTAACGCCGAGGCTGAGTTCATGCCCGTCACTTACGTCAATTCCTCAGTGGAACTGAAGGGTTTCTGCGGCCAGCACGGCGGCATCGTCTGCACATCCGGGAATGCGGAGCGGGTAGTGCGCTGGGCCTTGCAGCGAAGACCCCGTGTGTTTTTCTTCCCCGACCAGCACCTGGGACGCAACGTCTGCAAGGGGATGGGAATTCCCTTGGGCGATATGCTCCTGTGGGACGAGCGGCAGCCACCGAGCGCTGAAGCCATCCGCAAGGCGACGGTGATCCTCTGGCCCGGCGCCTGCAACGTGCACCAGCGCTTCCGACCGCAGCATGTGAGCGATAAACGTGAGCGATTCCCAACCATGCGCGTGATCGTACATCCCGAATGCAAGATGGAGATTGTGGACCTTGCGGATGATAGCGGTTCGACAGCACACATAATGCGGCGGGTGGCAGCCGCGCCAGCGGGGACACAGTGGGCCATCGGCACGGAGACCCGCCTGGTCCATCGCCTGCAACAAGAACATCCCGACCAACTCATCGTGCCTCTGGCCGATGTGCCGCCCTTCTGTCGCACCATGGGTCAGATCACTCTCCAGAACCTGGCACAACTGCTGGAGGGGTTGGCGCGGGGCGAGATCATCAACGAAGTGGCCGTTGACGTAGAAACAGCCCACGGGGCGCGGATGGCGCTCAATCGGATGCTAGAGTTGGCTTGAGGAACAGCAGAGCGGAAGCTTCCATGCCAGTCGAAACGCCAGTCGAAACGGACGTGTTAGTTATTGGTTGCGGGATTGCCGGAGCGATGACGGCCCTGCGGTTGGCCCAGGATCGCCAACGTGAGGTTCTGGTGATCACGCGCACTGTCGCCCCCAAGGAGTCCAACACCCGCTACGCCCAGGGGGGCATTGTCGGGCAAGGATACGAGGATTCCGCTGACCTCTTGGCTGGGGATATCCTGGCCGCTGGAGCCGGGCTCAGCCTGCCCTCCGCCGTACGTATCCTCGCCGAGGAAGGGCCAGGGCTGGTGCAGCGGTTGCTGGTTGACAAAGGCGATGTTCCTTTCGACCGCGATGCCAGCGGCGAGCTCTCGTGTACCCGCGAGGGGGGCCACTCGGTGCCCCGCGTGTTGCACGTCGGCGACGCCACGGGACTCGCCATCCAACGCGCCCTGATTGCGCGGCTACGGGAACGGCCAAACGTAACCCTTCGCACTAACTCCACCGCCGTGGACCTGATCACCTCCTCGCACCATGCTCGCAACCCCCTGTCGATCTACCAGCCCATTACCTGCCACGGGGCCTACGTCCTGGACCGGGAGGAGGGAGTGGTTCTTCCCTTCCTCGCCAGGGCCACAGTGCTGGCCGCCGGTGGGTTAGGGCGTATCTACCGCCACACCACCAACCCCGAAGGCGCTCGAGGCGACGGGCTGGCCATGGCCTCTCGCGCTGGCGCCCGTGTGGTCAACGCTGAGTACATCCAGTTCCACCCCACCACCCTGGCTGTTCCTGGGGCCGACAACTTTCTGATTTCCGAAGCTGTGCGCGGTGAAGGTGGACGGCTCTTCACCCCCGATGGACGCCACTTCATGGATCAGTACGCCCCCCACTGGGGTGATCTGGCGCCGCGTGACGTGGTGGCCCGAGCAATCCACCACGAGATGATCTCTCACGGCTACCAGCGCGTGATCCTCGATCTGGCCAGCCACATGGATGCCGACCACATCCGCAAGCGCTTCCCCACCATCTACGCCACATGTCTGAAGGCCGGGATAGACATCACTGCAGAGCCAGTCCCCGTCGTTCCAGCAGCGCATTACTTTTGCGGAGGTGTGTTGGTGAACGAGTGGGGGCGCAGCACCATCAAGGGACTCTATGCTGTCGGAGAGGTCAGTTGCACGGGAGTGCATGGCGCCAATCGGTTGGCCAGCACATCGCTGCTGGAGGGGGTAGTGTGGGGTGATCGCGCCGGGCGAGATGTTGCTGCCAGGGATGACCTCCAACAGGTAGCCGAAGAGAAGGTGCCCCCTTGGGAGGAAGTGGGCGACAGTGGCCTGGCCGACCCAGTGCTGGTGTACCGCGACCGTCGTACCATCCAGAACATCATGTGGTACTACGTGGGCCTGGCGCGCAGCACGCGCCGGTTGGCCCGTGCCCTGCGGGACCTCAACCACCTCTGGGAGACCATCGACAGCTTCTATCGCGCCACGCGGCTCAGCGACGACATGATTGGGCTGCGCAACATGGCCCATGCAGCCTGGGTCGTCACCCGCTCCGCCTGGCACAACCGTCAGTCCCGCGGCGCGCACTACCGCGAAGATGCTCAGGAGGCCGACTTCGCCAGCCTGTATGATTCAGACCCCCAGGGAGCGTCACCGTTGGACGCGCCTTGGGTATAGACGCGAGTTGGCATAACAGGGCAAGGGCGCCGGCGCACTTGGCTAGAATGGCGGGAATGGCGGATATGAAACTTGCCCTCCACGGTTAAGCGTGGTGCTACCAGCGATGATTCAGTGAGTCCATTTTTGCCAAAAGGCCACAATGGCTGTAGAATAGGTTCAAGGTAATGGCTCTTGGCCTTGAGCTAACCATAGCCTGGCAAGCCCTGTGCACAGCAAGTGCTACAGGGCAAGCCATGATTTGCCAGGCTCAGTTCAATGTCCAGGGGACCCTGCCCTTTTTTTGTGCACATCAGCTTTCGGGTGGTCTCCCTGCAACGTGCTGATGGCTTGTAGTCAGGTACGAAACGAAGTGGAGTGCCGTCAAGACGCCACTCCGCCACGCTCCGTGGCTTACTACCAACATCGTCAACGCAATGGCGGGAGACTATGAGCTTTCGGGAGAAAGAGTCTATGATTGACGTTACCGATGTCACCAGGTCCTACGGTCCCGTACAAGCGCTGCGCGGGATCAGCTTTCACATCGCTCAGGGCGAAATCGTCGGACTGCTCGGACCTAACGGCGCCGGGAAGACCACCGCCTTGAAGATCCTGACCGGCTACCTGCAGCCCGATGACGGCGTCGTCACCGTGAATGGCCTGGATGTGCTGACGCACACCCGCGAGGTGCAAGCGCAGATCGGCTACCTGCCGGAGACTGCCCCTCTCTACCCCGAACTGTCGGTCCAATCCTACCTCAGGATGATCGCCGAGTTGCGCCAGATTCCCGAGGATGACCAACAGGCCTATCTGTCGGAGGCGATCTACGCCACCGGCCTGGAGGACCACCTGGTCCGTCCCATTGGCCAACTGAGCAAGGGCTTCCGCCAGCGCGTGGGGTTGGCGCAGGCGATTCTTCACCAGCCACGGCTTCTTATTCTGGATGAGCCGACTATTGGATTGGATCCCACGCAGGTCGTGGAGACCCGCCGCCTGATCCGCCGCCTGGCCGAGGAGAGCACGGTGCTCTTCTCCACGCACATCCTCTCCGAGGTCGAGGCGCTCTGCGACCGGGTCATCATACTGATGAACGGCGAGATCAAAGCCAATGCACGGCTGTCGGAACTGGCGGCCACCCCCGACGCGGTAGTGGTGCTGGAGATGGCGCCGAAAGGGGTGTTCAAAGCGCTGCGAAAGCTAGACGGCGTCAGGGACGTTGAACAGATCCACACGCCCAACGGCTACCCAAC
>CAZPMV010000241.1:0-5133 GCA_964587335.1 uncultured Anaerolineales bacterium | reverse complement strand
GGCTGGTAGGAGAGAGTGGCTGTGGCAAAACCACGGCGGGCCGAACCATCCTTCGGCTGTACGAACCCACCGCAGGCACGATACGCTTCAAAAGCCGCCTGCTATCACCTGACGGCGAGTCCCAAATAGTGAACCTGTTGGATCTGGATAAGCAACAGATGAAAGCGATCCGGCAGGAAATCGCCATGATCTTTCAGGACCCGGTTGGCTCCCTGAACCCTAGAATGACCGTGTTCGACATCATAAGCGAGCCTATGGTGATTCACGACAAGGGAACCGGACCCCAGGCCGAAGAGACCGTCGTCCGGCTCCTCGAATGCGTGGGCCTGCGCCCGGAGCACATGCGTCGCTATCCCCACGAGTTTTCCGGCGGCCAGCGGCAGCGCATCGGCATTGCCCGCGCCCTGTCCTTGAACCCGCGCCTTATCATCTGCGACGAGCCCGTATCCGCCCTGGATGTGTCCATTCAGGCGCAGACGCTGAACCTGTTGCAGGACTTGCAGGCGGACTTAGATCTGGCCTACATATTCATCGCCCATGACCTGAGCGTTGTCCAGCACATCTCCGACCGCGTGGCGGTGATGTATGTGGGCAAGATAGCGGAGATGGCCGACGCTGAGGATCTGTACACACACCCGCTGCATCCCTACACCGAGGCCTTGATGTCCGCCGTGCCCAAGCCTGACCCCTTGTACGAGGCGGAGCGGATCATCATGAAAGGCGACGTGGCGGATCCGTCGAATCCTCCGCCGGGGTGTTACTTCCACCCGCGGTGCCAGTATACCAAGGACGTATGTAAGACAGAGGCGCCAGAGTGGAGGGACCTCAGGCCGGGGCATTTCGTGGCCTGCCATCGCGCCGAAGAGCTGCAACTGAGGGGGGTGTAGAGAAGCTGCAAGGATGAGGTAACCATTTTGGTTCTGGCCCTCTTTGTCTGACAAAGCCCTGGCAGGATGGTAGAAGTTGTAGCGACGACTTCAGTCGCTTTGTTCTTCGTTACAAACGACTGAAGTCGTTACTACATACAAGACCCAGGAGGATTTCAGTGAACAACGAAGTTTCAATGGAAGAATTGAAATGGTGGCAAAAAGCCGTCTTCTACCAGATTTACCCCCGCAGTTTCGCCGATGGCAACGGCGACGGCATCGGCGACTTCTATGGGATGATTGACCGCCTCGATTACCTGCAGGATCTGGGCATTGACGCCCTATGGCTCTCGCCCCACTACCCCTCGCCCCAGCATGACTGCGGCTACGATGTGGCCGACTATACCGGCGTCGAGCCAGAGTATGGTACGCTAGAAGATTTCAAACTGTTTCTGAAAGGCGCTCACCAGCGGGGCATCCGCGTTATCCTCGACCTGGTGCTGAACCACACTTCCGATGAACACCTCTGGTTCATCGAGTCCAGCTCCAGCCGCGATAATCCCAAACGGGACTGGTACGTCTGGCGCGATGGGCTGGATGGCAGGCCGCCCAACAATTGGTGTTCTTTTTTCGGCGACTCCGCCTGGGAGTACGACCCGGCCACCGACCAGTACTACTACCACGCTTTCTTGAGACAACAGCCTGATCTCAACTGGCGTAACCCAGAGGTCAAGCGGGCGATGTGGGACGCCGTGCGCTTCTGGCTCGATCTGGGCGTGGATGGCTTCCGCCTCGATGCCGTCGGCACCATCTATGAAGACCCGGCGCTACCCGACCATACCGCCGAGAAATCGCTGCCCGAAGTGCACCGTGCCTTCATGGCCGCCAGCGGCGAAGCGGAGCTGGCACAGGCAACCGAACAGCGGAAAGAGATCTTCCGATACCAACTTGAACAGCCTGGCCTGCACGAGTTGATGCAGGAATTGCGAGCGGTCGTTGATGAATACCCTGACCGCCTGCTGGTGGGCGAGACCGGCGAGATCGCCTACTACGGCGACGGGCAAAACGAACTGCACCTGGCCTTCAATTTCCCGCTGATGAAGACCGAACGGATCACGCCCGCCTGGGTGCGCGCCAACCAGCAGAAGCGGTTGTCCGCGCTGCCGCCCGGGGCCTGGCCCTGCAACACGCTGGGCAACCACGACTCGCCGCGCGTCTACAGCCGCTACGGCGACGGGCAAAACGACGAGGCCATCGCCCGGCTCTCCCTAGCGCTCATGCTCACCCTGCGCGGCACGCCCTTCCTCTACAACGGCGAAGAGATCGGCATGACCAGTCTGCTGTTGGAGGACATCAATCAACTTCGGGACAATCTCGGCGTCTGGATTTACCACACAGCGGTTGACGAATTCGGACTCCCCCCGGCCGAAGCCGTGGCCCTTACCGTCCGCCTTAGCCGGGACCGGTGCCGCACGCCCATGCAATGGGCCAACGCGCCCAACGCCGGCTTCAGCCCGGCCGCCGTGCAGACCTGGCTGCCGGTGAACCTCAACTACGCCCAGGGGGTCAACGTGGCCGACCAGTTGGACGATCCCGACTCGCTGCTGAGCTTCTACCGACGTATGCTGCGCCTGCGCAAGCAGACCCCCGTGCTCATCGCTGGCCGCTACACGCCGCTGCACGAGGACGCGGAGGACTATCTCGCCTTCCTGCGCTCCTGCAATGAGCAGATCTGCCTGGTCGTCTTGAATATGTCCAATCGGGCCCACACGCTGAGCTTCGACGTCTCGGCTGAGCTCGCCGAGGTCCTGGACGCCCACACGGCCCGCCTGGTCTTTTCCAGCCACGCACGTGATGGCGATATGGACGACCTGTCTCAGTTGACGATAGCGCCCTTTGAGATCTACATCGCTGAGATCGCCTGAAACGATGAAGGTGGAATGTGGCGCGTGTTCAGTCGCGCATCACAAAAGAAACAGCCCCCGTTGCAGGAGCACTGGGGGCTGAGTTGTCTATGCCCCTACGGGGCTCGGTGGACCGCTTTGACAAACCACCAGAGCCATCCTATATTTCGTTTACAATTGACATGAGGTTTGACCGTCTGCCGATAACCGCATAACTGAACCCCGATAATTCAAAAGCGTTATCCAACATGTAGTAGCAACTCCTTGTCGCACCACTCCATATTGGAGGTAGAGCATGTCCGAAGTTCAATTATGCGATCTATTCGACGGCGGTCAAAGGTCATACACCCTGAGAAAAGGGAAATGGCATGTCTGCAAGTCACAGTGTGGTATTTGAGACAGAACGACTCATCATCAGAGCAGCAACAGTAGCAGACATTGACTTGTTCTATACCCTATGGACCAACCCGCAGGTGATGAAAAACGTGGGGTTTCCGCAAGGGTTGCGCATCACACGAAGTGAACTCAAGGAAAGGCCCTTGAAACAGGGAGGGTCTGAGTTCGAGCAGTTTTGCTGGTCATAGAGCTGAAAGCGACTGGGCAGGCCATTGGTGAGTGCAAGTTGTCTCGGCCAAACAAGGAAGGCATCGCCGAGACGGACATCAAGTTGCTTCCGGCATACTGGGGACACAAGTATGGCCTTGAGGTCTGGAGGGAGTTGGTGGTCTATCAGTTCACGCACACGGACTGCGATGCGATTCAGACGACGCCCCACGTGGACAACATAGCTTCAATCAAGATGCAGGAAGCGGTGGGTGGGGTGCGCGTTGGCGAGGATGTGTATCATTTTCCAGAATCTATGCGGGATTACACTACGTCGGTGCACCACTACATCTACCGAGTGTACAGAGGGGATTGGCAGAGAAATCGGGCTACGTAGCCAGTGGGATGCAGGAAGCACTGTTGTGGAGGGCTCCGCCTAACTCCTGGCCGTTATGCGGCCACATTAGTAGTGGAAGGAGGTTTGCTGCAAAATGGATGCTCTAGAAGCGATACGAAAGAGAAGAAGCGTTCGCAAATACACCGGAGATCCGATCCTCCGGGAGGATTTAGAAAAGATAGTAGACGCTGGAAGACTTGCTGCCTCTGGCAGTAACCGGCAGCCCTGGGACTTCATCGTGGTCACTGATCGGGGGATGATTGATCAACTCAAGGTAGCCGCTCAATGGATGGAGAAAGCCGCAGCGATCATCGCTGTGGTGATGGATCCCTCATCTCGGTGGTGGATAGAGGACGGTTCTGCAGCAGTAGAGAATATGCTAATCGCTAGCACAGCTCTTGGCTACGGTTCCTGCTGGCTTGAGGGATACACGTTGCCCCGTGAGGAAGAGTTCAAGGCGCTCTTGGACATTCCTAAGGAGAAGAGGTTACTTACGCTGGTTCCCATTGGCGTGCCAGCGGAATGGCCCACGAAGGGGAAGAAGCCCTTGGAAGAGGTAATCCACTGGGAGAGATATTAGAGGTACTGGAATGAGACTCTGGCTGACTTGCCTGCTGCTCCTGTCGCTAGTCGCCGCCTGCGCTGCGCCCGCCATCGAGCCTACACCGCCGGCGACAGCAACACCTACCGCCGTGGTCAAAGCGGCGACGCCGACGCCCACTACCCAAGTCAAGACGGTCACGCCCGTCAGCCTGCCGGAAGGCGCAGCCAGCCCGTTCTGGCAGTTTGCCACCTTCCTCACCAACCACGACCAGGAGCGGGCGATGAGCGAACTACGCGAGAACGTGCACCCAGCCAAAACGGCCACCTCGCTGCTGCTCACCGGCCTCGGCGTGCCCTTTCTCTACTACGGCGAGGAGATCGGCCACATCGGCGGCAAACCGGACGATAACATCCGCACGCCCATGCAGTGGTCCGATGCGGACAACGCTGGCTCCACTACAGCAACGATAGCCTGGCAAGCACCCCAGCGCAGCTACCGCGACGTAAACGTCGCCGCTCAGACCGATGATCCCGACACGCTGCTCAGCCACTACCGGCGGCTGATCCTCACGCGCAACGCCCACGCGGCCCTGCGCATCGGCGACTGGTGGGAAGTGGAAGTCGAAGACAAGCGAATCTACGCCTTCGTGCGCCGCTCACTCACCAGCCTGCGCCAGCCCATCGCCGAGGTCGGGGAACGGACGGTGACCGTGTTGATAGACCTGGTGCGCGGCGAGACGCTCTCCCCAGCCCAGGCGTTGCTGAAACCCCGTCTCATCGTGCGTGACTCGACGGCCCTCAGTGCCCAATCTTGAGCAAGGCAAACATCTGTGAACGAAACAGGTTGGACCATCATCGAAACCCAGTTTGACCCCCTTCG
>CAZPMV010000240.1:0-5136 GCA_964587335.1 uncultured Anaerolineales bacterium | reverse complement strand
GGTTGGATGGCCTGTGTGCCTACCAGCCGAGGATGCGCCGCAATGCCCTGGCCCGTGCCCGGCTGAGTTCCACCTCGGCACCGGTGGTCAGCCGCAGCTTGTGGCTCCCCTTGAACCAGGGGATGACCTCTTTCACCCGATCGAGATTGACGATAGCGGAGCGGTGGGCGCGGAAGAAGCAAGCCGGGTCAAGCCGGGCTTCCAGTTCAGCCAGCGTGCGGCAGATGGGATAGGCCTGATCCCCCACGTGAACCATCACCTGCTCTCCCTTGACGCCGATCCAGTCCATCTCGTCCACGTCCAGCACGCGGATACTGACGCGGTCGCGCACTGCCAGGCGGGTCAGGTAGCGCCCCTGGGCGGCCAGGCTCTCCAGCAGCGGGCCAAGACGCTCTGCAAAATCCCCTTCCTCAACCAATGCCTGCTGAGCGCGGCGGATGGCCTTCGCCAGCCGTTCCCGGCTGAAGGGCTTGAGCAAGTAGTCCAACGCGTTGACCTCGAAAGCGCGGATGGCGTACTCGTCGTAGGCGGTGACGAAAATGATGGGCGGCGGTTCCGCCAGCGCCTCGATGACTCCGAAGCCATCCAAGCCCGGCATCTGGACATCCAACAGCACCAGGTCGGGCTTCTCCTGCTCGATCATCTCCACCGCCTGGGTGCCGCCCTCCGCCTCGCCGATGATCTCGACGCTTCCGATCTCCGCCAGCAAGCGACGCAGCCGCTCGCGAGCGGGGGGTTCGTCGTCTACGATGAGTACGCGCATGGGGTTGTCACTCCCTGTCTGTGTCTGCGCCAGTATCAGAGTATGGGGGTGTGGGAGTGTGGGTGTAATAGACAGGGGAGGGTTCGCGCAATTGGGAAGGACCACACCAAGCGTTGGAGTTGGACATCATCTTCACCAGACCGCCGGAAATGTACTCGTAGGTCTCGTAGAGGGTATCGTGGTCTTGCTGGGTGATGTACCCGCTATCCAGGGCGAAATCCGGCCAGACTTGGGTTTCAGCGGCTTCAGCGTCGGAGTCGCTCAATTTGCTGACGAAATGGGCCGGATAACGACGTTTGCGCCATGCCTCTGCGATGTTAGCGCAAACCGATCGTGACGAACGACGAATCTGGTCAGTGAGCGAGTAGCGTTCTTCGGCTGGCCAGCCCTTCGACAACTCATAGATGCGTGTCGCCGCCCCAAACGCTTGCTGGTACACACGCAGATCCTTGAACTGCTTCACTAGCGCCATCTACCCACCTCCCACACTCCCATACCCCCACACTCCAACAGGGATACGCACGATAACCACCGCCCCCCGCGGCTCATTGTCCCGAATCTCCAGCCCATACCCCTCCCCATACGTTTTCCTCAGCCGCTCATCTACATTACGCAGCCCGTGGCCCTTGCCCCTACACTCCCATACTTCCTTACTCATTCCCGGCCCCTGGTCAGCGATGGCGACCACCACCTCGTTGCCCTGAGACTGGACGCTGATGGTCAAGTGTATGCCGCCATCGGCCTCTCGGCCGTGCCGGACGGCGTTTTCCACCAGTGGCTGAAGGATCAAGCCAGGAACGGGCACATCCAGAACCTCAGGTGCAATCTCTCGGATGACGCGCAGCCGTTCGCCGAAGCGGGCTCGCTCGATCTCCAAATAGCGATCCACGAAGGCCAGTTCCTCTACCAACGGCACCAGCCCCCGCTCGCTGCCCACCAGCAGGTAACGGAACATCTCGGCCAGCCGCTCGACCGTCGCCTCGGCTTGTGCAGCGTCGGTGTGGATCAGCGATGCGATGGTGTTGAGCGTGTTGAAGAGAAAATGGGGGTTTATCTGCGCTTTGAGCGCCTTCAGTTCCGCCTGCGTGGCCAGCGCCCGCAGTTGCTCCTCCTGGCGTTCTTTCTCCTTCAACTGACGGTAGAAGCGCAGCGCAAAGCCTGTGCCGTGGATGATGGGAAACGCAATCACCATGCCCCCCAGGGCGATCCAGGCTGCGGACGGCATAAGGGCAAAACCAAAGATGCGACTGCAGACGAACAGGGCCAGTAACGCGCCCAGGATGTGCTCGAGCAACGAGAAGGTCATCTCCAGTCCCAACTGCAGCCAGTCCGGATGCAGCTTCTCTAGCCGGGGATGGAGGAATGTCTGATCTAACTTGTAGAGAACGTAAATCGAGCTGCTGATAGCCAGGCCGGTGGTCATTGAAACTGGATAGTCTCCAGTTGCGAAACCAACCCCCAGGCCGAAGCCGACAGCAGGCAGAAGTATGTCCATCAACAATGTACGCACGATGGCGCTCCCGCGCCCGCTTGCTTTCTGGTTTGCCATTGCCTACCTGTGTATTTCACGCATTCACCCGATCATAGGCGGAAGCGCAGGCGATGTCAAATCGGCCACACCTCACAGTGCGGTATTGGCGCGCCGCCGCGCTCGTGGTGGTCGAGGCGCAAACCGCGGCGCGCCTGTTCGGCATGGAACGTATCCTCAGCCAAGGCGCCCAAAGCGATCACGGCCCCGGTGCCAATGGCGATGCCAAGCAGGGGCAGCACACCTGGCCCCCTGCGCCTGAACAAGTTCTTGAAGCCTGCTTGTCCTCCTGATACCCGCTGCTTGCAGCTATACCCTGCGGGCGACGGCGGCGCAATGTGCCATCAACCCCGCCAGCATGCCCCGGCCGCACTCGTAATGTTCCAGGCGCAGGCCGTTTTCGGCCAGGCAGGCGTGCAGCGCCATGTCCTCCAGCGGGTCCAGCCGGGGAAGCAGACGTCCTATCAGGCGACCGGCGCGTGGGGGCAGAATCAGGTCTGTGAAGACGAACCACCCGCCTGGCTTGAGCACGCGAGCCGTCTCGGTTACCATCTGCCACCAGCCACCAGGAATGTGATGCATCACCTGGAAAGCAAGAACACCGTCGAACTGCGCGTCGTCGAAGGGCATCGCCCTGGCGTCCACGACGCGGAACTCGACACGTTTGTCGAGATCTGCCAGCCGCTCCTGGGCCAGCGCCACCTGCGCCGGGTCGAAGTCACTAGCAACGACCTGAGCGCCGTATCGTCCCACCAGCAGCCGGGTTACCGCACCCTGCCCGCAGCCGATCTCCAGGCACTGTGGCTCCGGCGGCAATGTCACCCGTTCAAGCAGCGATGCGGCGACGCGAGCGGTCCGCTGCGCATTGGTAGGCCTGTTGACGAACCACTTTTCCCAACGGGTCAGCCGCATCACCCGCCAGGCGAACCAACTGTCTGAAGTCGTTTTCTGTATCATCATCCTCTCCAACTTTGCTTGCCAAAGAACCCGCTCTCGCCTCTGAATCCATCTTTATCGTTTCAGAGCCTGTACAAACAACTGCGGCCCTCTTCCCGCGCCTTTGATCTCATCAAAGCCGACCTCTCTCAGCAAATCGGCGACTTCCTCAAAGGTGAACTTGAACATCTCCAGATGATGAAAGATCCCGAGCAGGTTGAGCTTCCACTTGGAGAGCCAAGCTCAGTTGTACCTCTCTCCCTCGATCGCCCGCTTGACATTGCGCACAATCCGTCATACAATCCTAGCAGATACCAGATCCTCAGGGAGGAATCGTGGAGTTTTCCATCGTTGCCGATGCTTCTCCACGACAAGAAAGCCCGTCGGGTGGCCACCAACCACAGGGCGCGCACGATACAGAGCGTGGATATCCTATTCCTGGCCCTGCTCCGTGGTTATGTCTCGTTGACCGGCTTCAAATCCCTGTTGCGGGAGCTAGCCATCCTCACCGGAATGGACCCAGCGACCCTGTTCGAGCGTGAAGCGCTGGCCGAGGAGATTGCTGCCCGCCTGGAACTGCCCCCTGCCGATACAGGGGCAGGAGATGAAGACAATGGCTCAGACAGTCCAACTTAACCTCCGCATTGACACTGAACTGGCCCACCATCTGAAACGGATCGCCGATGAGGAATCGCTGCGCAAAACCGACGTGGCGCGCAAGTACCTGGTCGAGGGAGTCAGGAATTGGAAACTGGAGCAGGCCATCCGCCGCTACCAACAGGGACAGGTCTCTTTGGAGCGCGCCGCTGCGGATGCCGGCCTCACCCTCTACGAGATGATGGACAAGTTGCGCCGCCAGGATGTAGCCCTGGATCAGACCACACCAGCCGAGGCCCGTGCCGAGATCAGAGCTTTGCTGGAAGACATGGCTGCTGCGCCCAACTGAGATGCCAGGCAGCGACGAGAATCCAACCTGCGGTTCTGAGAAACCCTCACGCCTCCTTGAACCGGAACAGCTTGAGACCTACGGCGAAGCAGACCGCACCGTAGAGAATCAGAACCCCGATGTCCACCCACACGTCAGCCAGGCTCCCGCCCAGGATCATCAGCCGGTTGTACCCTTCCATCGCCCAGGCGACGAGGGTGACGCGGCCCACCTGTTGTACCGCCTTGGGCATCATGAACAGCGGGAACCAGGAACCGCCGATGGCCGAGGAGCCCAGTATGATCAGTGTGGTGATGGGGTGGATCTGCTTGCGCGAGCGGATCACCGCCACCAGCAGGATGCCCAGGCTGGTGGTGGCCCAACAGGTGGCCAGGGTGATCAGAAGCAATCCCAGAAGCGAATTTCCCAACTGAACGCGGAAGATGAGCGCCCCGGCGAGGAACATCAGCGCGATCTGGCCTACGCCCATGAGGAACTGGGCCAGGAGCTTGCCACCCAACAGCGACCACCGAGGGATGGGGGAGATGAGCAGCCGCTTGAAGGTGCCCCGCTCCTTTTCCTCCAGGATGCCCCCGGCCGCCGAGAGCACGGTGAACATGGCGAACATCACCGCGTAGCCCGGCACTACCTGGCCGAAGATGTTGAATTCTTCCTCCTCCGAGCCACCGCCGACGGTGGTGATGCGAGTGCGGACGGGCGGGTCCTCCAGCCGCTCCAGGGCCGTGGCTGCCACCCGACTGGCGATTCCCTCGTAGTCCAGATCGGTGCTTCCGGTGGCTAGCTGCACCTCGCTGATGGCCACTTGCACCGTCGTCTGCACGTTGGAGAAGCCGCTGGTGACGCCCCGTGCCATCCCCTCCAGCAGCGGGGCGGTCTGCCCGCCTGGGGTGACAATCAACTCCAGGGCAGTGGGCTGGCCGGAGGTGATAGCAGCGCTGAAGCCCGAGGGGATGAGCACCACGC
>CAZPMV010000239.1:1681-5154 GCA_964587335.1 uncultured Anaerolineales bacterium | reverse complement strand
CGGCACAGCGCCACGGCCGAGGCTGTATCTTCCGCTGCTGATGAGACCCTAAGGGTTCCACGTGCAATGCACCTTGGAGGTGCGTTGCACGTCATGTCGCCAGGGTCTTCCCGCCTGCGCAGCCAATCGTTGCGCAGGCCAGCGGGCGCCGTCATTTGACAGCAAGGGCAAAAAGCATTATAATATCGCCATCCGATAATGGTAGGTGATATATGCTGCGCGATCTCTTCCTAGGCTTCGTCAAAGTTCACATCCTCTATCACACCGCTCGTGAGCCAGTCTACGGGTTGTGGCTCATTGAGGAACTGGCCCGCCACGGCTACGAGCTCAGCCCCGGCACGCTCTATCCTACGCTGCACGGCCTGGAGCGGGAAGGGTTCCTCAGCAGCGAGCGGCGCGTGGTCGGCGGGCGGCTGCGCCGCTACTACACCGCCACTCCCGCCGGCCGCGTCGCTCTGAATGAAGCCCGCTCCAAGATCGCGGAGTTGGTGGCCGAGGTGCTGGAGGATCAAACGTGACCTACCGCCACCGTCTCTCCCCCTTTCTGTGGTTGTGCCTGATGGGCGGGCTGGCCATCTTCTCCTCGACGATGAGCAAGAACCCCGCTCTGCCACTCTTCATCCACAGCCTGGGCGTGGACGAGGGCACGCTGGGCTTCATCGCCGCCGCCTCGACTATCGTGGGCATCGTCGCCAGCCTGCCTGCCGGTGTGCTCTCCGACCTGTGGGGCCGGCGGCAGGTGATCCTGTTCAGCATGGCCGTCTTCGCCACAGCGCCGTTCCTCTACTTGCTGGTGCGCGCCCCCTGGCACCTGGTGCTGGTACGAGTTTATCACGGACTGGCGACCGCCATCCTGGGACCGGTGGCGCTGGCCACCGTCGCCGACACCTTCCGGGAGGGGCGCGGCGAGCGGATGGGTTGGTACTCCAGCGCCACGATGGTCGGTCGCTTCCTGGCCCCCACCGTCGGCGGCCTGCTCATCATCGGCGAAGACTTCCGCTGGGTCTACCTGGGGTGTGGTGCAGCGGGCGTGCTGGCCCTGCTGGCCGCCACTCGCCTCCCCCATCTGGACCGGGCTGCACAGCCTGAGACCGCCGCGACGCGCTGGACGACGATGCGGCGTGAACTGGCTTTCATCCTCGCCAACCGCAGCCTGCTGATCACCAGCGCGATGCAAGCGGCGCAATACTTCGCCTTCGGCGCAGTAGAGACCTTTCTGCCGCTCTACCTCAAGGGGCTGGGATGGGAAGCACGGGCCATCGGGCCGCTCTTCACCGCCCAGGCGCTGGTGATGGCGCTGACCAAACCGCTGATGGGACGGCTCTCCGACCGCTGGGGCCGCCGATGGCCCATCGTGGCCGGTCTGCTGGTAGGGGCCGGTGCAATGGCGGCTATGCCCTGCACGAGCGGGTGGTGGCCGATGGCCGCTCTGAGCGCACTCTTCGGGCTGGGTGTGGCAGCAGTGACCGGTTCGACCTCGGCGCTGGTCTCCGATCTGAGTCGCGCCGCTGCCTACGGTGCGTCGTTGGGGGTGCTTTCCAGCGTGAT
Source organism: uncultured Anaerolineales bacterium (assembly GCA_964587335.1). Lineage (GTDB taxonomy): Bacteria > Chloroflexota > Anaerolineae > UBA3071 > UBA3071 > UBA3071. Next base: position 3,606 of record CAZPMV010000239.1, on the reverse strand, counting down.
GGACATAGGCCACTCGGCCGGCCCGATGGTTGCCGGTCTGCTGGTGGTGGCTTGGGGCTACGGTCCAGCTTTCGCTCTGGCTGGGGCGCTGCTTATCGCCTGCGCTGCCCTCTTCGCCGCCCTGATGCGACCTGAAGCCCGAAAACCTGAAACAGAAGGAGGAAATCTACTATGAAGTGGGTAACACGTGAGAAAGTCAAAGTGGACCGCGTGGCCTGTCCTTGGCTCATCAAGCGCTTCATTGACCCCGAGGCGGAGTTGTTGTTCGTGCCGCCCGAGGCGGTGCTGGAGGTAGCCGAGCGAGAGGGGGCTATCTCCTACGACGCACGGGGGCAGGGCCGGTACGATCACCGTGGGGGAAAGTGTACCTTCGAGGTACTGTTCGAGGAGTACGGGCTGGACGACGGCTCGACTGAGCCTTCGGGCCGAGCCTCAGACCGAGGGCTCGCCGAAGTCCCGGCGCTCCGGCTACTGGCCGACATCGTCCACGGGGCGGACACCGCCGACAGGGAGTACACTCCGCAGTCGCCGGGGCTGCGGGCTATCGCCGAGGGTTTCCACTATCTGGATGTCCCCGACGAGGAGCGGCTGGCCCACGGCTTCGCCATCTACGACGCGCTCTACGCCTGGTGCCAGCAGGCAACACGTAACGCGTAAACAAGGACGGGAAACATGACCCCACCTGAACCGAAATCTACCCCGAGCCTGCGCTCACTGCCCCGCAACGTCTGGGCCGTCAGCCTGACCAGCTTCTTCATGGACATCTCCAGCGAGATGGTGATCAACATCCTGCCGCTGTTCCTCTCCAACGTGCTGGGCGTCAAGACCGACATCATCGGTCTCATCGAGGGAGTGGCCGAAGCGACAGCCAGCCTGCTCAAGGTGTTCTCCGGCTGGCTATCGGACCGATTGCGGGCCCGCAAATGGCTGGCTGTAGGGGGCTACGCGCTTTCTGCTCTGGTCAAGCCCTTCTTCTACTTTGCCAATTCCTGGGGCACGGTGGCCGGTGTGCGCTGGGCCGACCGGGTGGGCAAGGGCATCCGCACCGCCCCCCGCGACGCGCTCATCGCCGACTCGATTGACGAGCGGCATCGTGGCCTGGCCTTCGGCTTTCATCGAGCCGCCGACACGGGCGGAGCGGTGCTGGGGCTGCTCGTCGCCCTGGGCGTCGTCTGGTACAGCCAGGCCAACGCCTTCGATCTGGGCAGGGACACCTTCCAGACGGTGGTGCTCATCAGCCTGATACCGGCATTTCTAGCGGTGCTGTCACTGGCCCTCGGCGCACGAGATGTGCCGGTGACCAAAGCACGTCAGATGCCCCGCTTCGCCTTCCGCAGCCTGGGCAAACGCTTCGTGATCTTCATGCTAATCGTCGGCCTCTTCGACCTGGGCAACTCCTCCGACGCCTTCCTGATCCTGCGGGCCCAGGAACGGGGGCTGAGTGTGTTGGGCATTTTGGGGATGCTGGTCACCTTCAACGCTGTGTACACGTTGGTCAGCACGCCGGCCGGTTCCCTGTCCGATCGCGTCGGGCGGCGGCGGCTCATCGTCGGCGGCTGGTTGGTCTACGCAGCCATCTATCTGGGGTTCGGACTGGCCGGCACGAGGTGGCACGTCTGGGTGCTATACGCTCTCTACGGCGTTTACTACGGCCTGGCCTACGGCACGGCCAAGGCCATGGTGGCCGACATCGTGCCGGAGGAATTGCGCGGCACGGCCTACGGCACCTACAACGCCATATTGGGCATCCTCGACTTCCCCGCCTCGCTCATTGCGGGACTACTGTGGAGGTACCTGGCCCCGTCGGCGCCGTTCTACTTCGGCGGAGCGATGGCGCTGGCTGCCGCGCTGCTGATGGCGCTGGTGATGCCAGGTGACGCAAGGACGATACCCAACCGAAAGGTCTAAATCTCCAATACCCAATA